>CAYXMV010000035.1:0-16494 GCA_964466235.1 uncultured Muribaculaceae bacterium
CTTGAAGAACCGTGGCAGGACAAGTTTCTTCTCTTCATCGGAATACTCCTTCAATGCCTTCACAATCTTTGAGTATGTCTCGGCAGTTCTGATGGTCTGCGGTGTCAGATGACAGTATCCGTCCGGATTCTTGATCAGATATTCCTGATGATACTCCTCTGCAGGATAGAAACACCTGAGAAGGCATTTCTCTACGGCAAGCGGCTCTCCATGACTGCGCCGGACTTCCTCATATACCTCATCGATGACATCCCTGTCCGCCTCATCTTCCCAATATATTCCTGTCCTGTACCGGGTACCGTAATCATTGCCCTGCCTGTTCACGAGAAGAGGATCTATCGATCTGAAGAAGAGCCTGCATAGAGTCGCCAGAGAAATTGCATCATCATCATAAGTCACCTTGACACATTCGACATGGCCCGTCCGATCCGAGTAAACCAGCTGATAAGTCGGTTCCTTGACATTCCCGTTTGCGTAACCTGCCTCAGTCTTGACCACTCCTTCAAATAAACCCATGTAATGTTGTGTGCCCCAGAAGCATCCACCTGCGAAATAAATAACTTTCATCTTCCTGACAATCATGATAGATTACAAAATTTCCTCAATTCTGCTTTACCTGTTTGAGTCACCTTTCTCCAGAATCCTCTCTCCTGAATACAGGACTTGATGTCGGCCGTCAAGCCTCAATACAAGGTCTTTCGCACGCGCGAAAGTCTGATTCCAACACAAATATTGCAAAGTCTTATGATAAAACCAAACTGAATATCTCTGCCGGGATTGGCATGTTTTGTGACACAGGCACAGAATCAAGTTTAATTTATAATAAATAAAAAATATGAAAGCAGACGGAAAAACAAGAAAGGATGAGACCGACATCATTTTCGGTTCCTCTGAGATGAGAGAGCCTGCCCCTTCGGAATTCATTCCGAAACACAGGACTCCGGCCGAGATCGCGTATCAGATGGTCAAGGACGAAACATTTCCTCAGACCCAGCCGAGACTGAACTTGGCGACATTCGTCACCACCTACATGGATGACTACGGCACCAGACTGATGAATGAGGCTGTCGGGATAAATTACATAGACGAGACAGAATATCCCCGCGTCGCCGTCATGTGCGGCAGATGCATCAATATGGTGGCCAACATGTGGAATTCACCGGAAAAGAACGAATGGAAGACCGGAGCCGTTGGCATAGGTTCCTCAGAGGCCTGCATGCTGGGCGGAGTTGCAGCATGGCTGCGATGGCGGGCCCGCAGGAAAAAGGAAGGAAAGCCGTTCGACAAGCCAAATCTGGTAATGAGCACGGCATATCAGGTCGTATGGGAGAAATTCTGCCAGCTGTGGCAGATTGAGATGCGTACAGTACCTGTCACCTACGAACACCCTACCCTCGACATTGAAGCGGCCATAAGGATGTGCGACGAGAACACGATATGCATAGTTCCGATCGCAGGCGTGACCTGGACAGGAATGAATGATGACATCGAGGCCCTCGACAAGGCACTTGAAGAATATAATGCAAAGACTGGATATGACATTCCTATCCATGTCGATGCAGCTTCGGGAGGATTCATCCTTCCTTTTCTGAACCCTGAGAAAAAATGGGATTTCCGTCTGAAGAATGTCCTTTCAATATCTACATCAGGACATAAATACGGACTGGTCTATCCCGGCCTCGGATGGGTGGTCTGGCGCGACAAGAAGTATCTGCCGGAAGAGATGTCCTTCAGTGTGAATTATCTCGGTGCAAGCATCACTCAGGTGGGTCTGAACTTTTCACGTCCGGCCGCACAGATTCTTGCGCAATACTATAATTTCATACACCTCGGCGAGGAAGGATATAGGGAAATCCATTCGAATTCGATGGCCATAGCTGAATACTGTCACCAGAAGATCGGCAGCATGCCGTGCTTCGACGTTTATTCAAAGACTCTGGACAATCCCCTCTTCATCTGGATGATGAACCCTGAATATGAAGAGAAGGCAAAATGGACCCTCTTCGACCTCCAGGACAAACTGATGCAGAGCGGATGGATGGTACCGGCCTATACGATGCCTAAAGACATTGAGGACATGGTGGTGATGAGGATCGTTGTCCGTCAGGGAATGTCACGAGATATGGCAGACATGCTCATAGATGACATAGCCGGAGCGGTTGGAGAACTGGAAAAACTGGCGTACCCTACCCCATCGCGTCTGAAGATGGATAAGGGAGAAAAGCATAAAGGACACGTATATACACATTAAAAACACAGGAGAGATGAATACACAGAAAGGAAACGCGGGCAAGGCGTTAAAACTCAGTGTAACGACGCTCGCAATCATGAATATAACGGCCGTGGTAAGCCTGCGAGGCCTGCCTTCCGAGGCCATTTATGGCCTTTCATCGGCCTTCTACTATCTGTTTGCCGCCATTGTGTTCCTGATTCCGACTGCAATGGTGGCGGCGGAACTTGCAGCCATGTTTTCTGACAAGCAGGGCGGCGTGTTCCGATGGGTCGGTGAGGCATTCGGCCCGAGAGCCGGCTTCCTTGCCATCTGGCTGCAATGGATCGAGTCAACGATCTGGTACCCTACCGTGCTTACCTTCGGTGCCGTTTCACTCGCATTCATAGGCATGAACGACATATCCGACGCCGCCCTTGCATCGAACAAGATATTCACTCTCGTGACCGTCCTCGCAATCTACTGGACAGCCACATTCATAGCCATGAAGGGAATAGGCTGGGTAGGAAAGATAAGCAAATGGGGAGGCCTCATCGGCACAATCATTCCTGCCGGGCTGCTCATAGTGCTGGGAATCATATATCTGGCCACAGGAGGACACAACTACATGGATATGTCGCAGGGATTCATACCCGACCTTTCAAAGCTCGACAATATAGTCCTTGCGAGCAGCATATTCCTGTTCTATGCCGGCATGGAGATGATGGGAGTACATGTGATGGATGTCAACAATCCGTCGCGCAATTACCCCAAAGCCATCATCATAGGCTCACTGGCTACGGTATGCATCTTCGTCCTGGGAACTTTCGCATTAGGAGCCATCATTCCGGCCAAGGACATCAATCTGACCCAGTCGCTTCTGATAGGATTCGACAATTTCTTCAGATATTTCCATATCCCATGGGCCGGTCCTGTCATAGCCATAGCATTGGCCTTCGGTGTTCTGGCAAGCGTCCTGACATGGGTTGCAGGCCCGTCGAAAGGTATTTTTACCGTAGGCAAGGCCGGGTATCTGCCTCCTTTCTTCCAGAAGAGCAACAGCAACGGAGTGCAGCGAAACATACTTCTCGTACAGGGAGGGATAGTGACACTGCTGTCGCTTCTGTTCGTGGTGATGCCGTCGGTACAGTCATTCTATCAGATATTGTCCCAGCTGACCATTCTGCTCTATCTGATAATGTATATGCTCATGTTTGCAGCTGCAATCACGCTGCGATACAAGATGAAGACCGCGAAACGTCCGTTCCGTCTCGGCAAAGGCAATGCCTTGATGTGGATAATGGGAATCACGGGATTCAGTGGTTCTCTGCTGGCATTCGTCCTGAGCTTCATTCCTCCGGGACAGATAAACATAGGCAGCACCCAAGTCTGGTATATAGTCCTTATAGCAGGCTGCATAGTCATGGTAATCATACCTTTCATCATCTATGCCCTGCGCAAGCCGTCATGGCGTGACCCCGACTCTGAATTCGCACCTTTCCATTGGGAAGAAAAGGAATAATTACGTAACTTTGTCACAAATGACAAGAACATGATTTTCTATTTCTCAGGAAACGGCAATTCCGCCTGGGTCGCAGACCGGTTGGCAGAAAGACTTGACGACACAATGATCCCCATAGCCGACTATGCGGATGAAACATACGAGACAAAGCCCGGCGAAGCTGTGGGCTTTGTCTTTCCTGTATATTCATGGGCTCCTCCGGCAATAGTTCTCGATTTCATCAGGCGCGTGAAGTTTATCGGCAGACCTGAATATCTTTATTTTGCATGCACCTGCGGTGATGACTCGGGAAAGACTGCCGAAGTGTTCAGGAAAGCCGTAAAGGCCCGTGGATGGGAATGCCATGCCGGATATTCAGTGATAATGCCGAACACCTATGTCGCTCTTCCCGGATTCGGAATCGACGACGAAGAAACAGAGCGTGCAAAGGTCGAAGATACTAAGGAACGTATAGACTGCATGGCAGCAAGTCTCAACGAGAGGGTCGTAACTGATCCATACGACTGCGTCACAGGCTCTATCCCGAACATCAAGACATACGTTATCGCTCCATTGTTCAACAGATTCCAGATCGATCCGAAGCCATTCCATACGACAGACGTCTGCACATCATGCGGACTATGCGTAAAGACCTGTCCCGTGCATAATATAATTCTCGAGGAAGGACGGCCACAATGGGGCGACAGATGCACCCAGTGCCTCGCATGCTTCCATATCTGCCCGGTCAACGCAGTCCAGTACGGCAAGAACACCATAGGCAAGAGACAATATAAGGGGAAATACCTCAAGCATTGAAACACTTACAATAAACCATACACATAACATCATGAAAAACTTATTTAAATCCATTGCAGCGATAGCTGTATCATCATTTGTCTCATCATGCTGTACAAAGCAGCAGGAAACAATCGTTTATCCCATCCAGGACAATGTCAAGCCACGGGTGATGGCAAGATCGTTGTTCAATGCCTCCGACGAACTGGTGTCAAGTCTCGGACTCGAAGACGGAGTTCCGGCATCCGTATGCGCATTCCTCGTCGAAACCGACGGTATGCAGATCCTGTTCGATGCCGCAAACGGAGCACCTGACTCTCAGCTCATGCCGACACTTAACTCTCTTGAAGTGGCACCCGACGACATAGATTACGTATTCATGACCCATCTGCACGGCGACCATTTCGGAGGACTTGCCGCCACTGCATCAGACGGCAGCGCCGCAGCAGCCTTCCGCAACGCAGTTGTGATGATACCACAGGCAGAATACGATACATGGATGTCAATGCCTCAGGAGCAGACGGCAAGGCTTAGAAATGTCCTCGCCCTCTATGGCGACAAGGTTGTGACATTTGCTGAAAATGAAACACTTCCGCACGGAATCAAGGCGATACCGGCCCACGGTCATACTGCAGGCCACACTGCCTATCGGATAGACAATGTCCTCATAGCCGGCGATGTGATGCACGGAGTGGCACTGCAACTCGAAAATCCGGAAGTATGTGCACGTTACGACAGCAACATGGAGGATGCCGTCACCACACGCAAAGCACTCATCGAACTCGCCAAGACCGAAGGACTTACTATGTACGGAATGCATTTCCCTGCACCTTACTACATCAAATTCAATTAGAACTTATAAGTTCCTCAAGCCTTTCTTCATACTGGGTTAGAGACTCATTGAGACAATTATAGAAAAGATCGTTCATACTATAGTCAGAACGGTTCACTGTGAGCGTCAATTTTCTCAATATAGAAAATGTCGTCATGAATATGTTTATATCGCTTGTGCCTGGGAAACTGCGAATCTTTTCTATGAGAGTATATACATCCCGGCTCCCATGAGTCGGGATGTCGGATAATACAAGCAAACCGTTTCTGATATTCCGCGGTCCCGAAAACATAAGCATGTCGCCCAAAAGTCTCCTTGCACATTTAAGAGAATCATTCCCGTAATCGATTTCAACAAAAGCCTCTTCGCCAGATCCGGTGGCAACATAACCGTCAAACAGGAGCGCCTTGTTCCTATTGGTGTTAGCTGAAAACTCAAACAGATTTATCAGGTACTGACTCACTGTCGCTTTCAATTGGAGTTCCGTGAGTCGTCCGAAAGGCAAGAGACCGGATTCAAGTTCGCTGAACTGAAGATTTTTTTTGTCACAGAATGCCACACATAATCCACATTCCACACACTTGTCTGAAATAATATGACCGTCAGGGGCAAACAAGCCCACCGGGCCGTTATCTTCTATCGCAAGTGTAGGACACACAGTGGTTTCAGATGGTAGCTTATGGAAGGCGCTGTTTATCTGTGCAATGTTCAGAAAAGAACATTTATGAGACATGCAGGTTTCGCATATATCAACATCAAGAACACTTATCTTCATATATCAGCTTATTATAAGTCCATGCATCTTCAGCATCTCGTCTAAACCTACTGCAATCTGGTCAACTACTCTATTGACAGTCATTTTTGTCAATGTCAGCATATCACAAGTCAAGACATTGATACCATATATGTTATGCGCTTGCTCAATCAGATGTCTTATTTCCGAATCATTTTCCGGATGATGATACCCTATGACCAAAGAAGCATAAGCTAAATCCTCTTTCACGGAAGCATTATACGACATAATCTTATTTTCTATAGCCTGACGGATACCTTTCAAGTCATATGCTGGAGTTTCTGCCGGTGACTTGATTTCCACCGGTATCATATGCTCATTATAAACACAATATGCATCATACCTTGCAACCCCTCCTTTGCACTCCAACCCGATAATATCCAGCATTTCATGCACTACCGGATAAAAGACATTTTTATCGGAGGTTTCATACTTTCTACATATTTCTTCTGCAATTTCTAAGTAACTGATACCTTTATCATGCAACTGAATTATCTCGTCAGCAATATTATTGATACGGAATGGAGCCGACGGTTTATCATTATAAATGACCGAGAGTCTCAGATCATGCAATGTCGTCTTACTGTTTATTACGTTTATCTTTGCCTGCACATTGTCCGGATGTCGTCTTATCTGACCTCCCATGAACCATGCTGCAGAACTCTCCGGAATCATCTGATATGGAGAAAAGACAACATTCGTATCGGATAAGGATTCATCTATCCCACTCCGATACAACAGAGCGTTAATTGAGTCTATGCATATACGTTTCTGCAGAGCAATGTTATTCTTCTTTCTGAATTCTGATGCCGTGAGAAATCTGAGTTCCGGAAATCTATCACGGATTCCATCTACATACTCCCGACCTTCTGATGTACATACATAATAGTTCTCAGTGCCGATTCTTTCCTGTCTGATCTTAATAAGACCGCATACTCTAAGAATCTGATTTATACTTCTCGTAAGATTGCTCACCTGTTTCAATGGCCTACCTTTTTGCGTCTTGGGATAATGCGGATGATCAGGCCCGAATTTCTTCCCGGACATCCTGTTCTCCTTAGCTTCTGCTATAAAAGCATCTATATCCCGTATATCATACGTAGTGAGCATCGGCATTTCCGTAGATGACAATCTATAGTCAAGCTCAGACAAGGCATAACATATTCCATAGCCTAAATAGCAGCTAAAATCTATGCCACAATTATGCTCGTAAATCTCAGTTGCTGTAGTAATACCCATAAAAAGTTCGCGCAGCAATCGGAAATCAGGCACCTCTCTCTTCATCTGCTGGAGCATAAGATTTCCCAGCCACGTGATGGCATACATCTCAGCTCCATAATCAGTGGAAACCAGTCCCAGAACCCTTAGAATCTGCATTCTCGCCTTAGCATTCTGCAAAGGAGAATTTCTCGACTCATCTCCAGCAACACGGATAATTTCTTTCGTCTCATCACCCACTCTGCTTCCACTGGTTATGATCAATGAGTTGACTCCGATTTCTGCAACGGAGGTTTTGGTGAAGTATCCCTGCGAATCAGCATATCCATCTTCTGAAATAGACATTTCAAGCAAAAGACGGAGATTTGACATTATACTACCTTGATTCTGGAGTTTCAGGCAATCGCTTCTTGACATAATTATAATACATCTATTCGCTTTCTTGCAATTTCACACCATTTTTTCTCGATTTCTATACCGGTCCACATGATGTTATTTCCTTCCTTGTTGAGTCTCTCACAACATACTCCGACAGTACCGGATCCATGAAACGGATCAAGAATGCTTCCGGTATATTTTCCATCCGTCATCGGACAAAATGCCTTAATAATTTCGGTTATCAGCGATTCCGGTTTCTGCGACGGATGTGAAGTCCTTTCAGATGCGAATGCCTTTCCTGATAAAGTTGGGAAATCCCAGACATCGCCACGCATTGCCCCTTTATCTGAAGGATGCCATATCTTTTCCACACCATCTTTCCCTTTGTATTTTATGGGAGACTTCAGTCTTTCAATACTCTTATAGGGGACTCTTACCTCATCGACATTATAGGTCCAGTCTATATTGCTTTTCGAGAACCAAAGGAAAGGCTCATAATGTGTGGCCGGTTCTTTTCTGCTACGTGAAAAGCCATTTTCATAATGCCATATGTTCATGCGTCTATAATGCAAACCGACATTATGCATGTAAACCTGTATGAAACCTATATAGTCATGGATTCCGAACCATATTATACTTCCCTGATCTGTCAGGAGCTGAGTCAGAAGATCAATTCGTCTATACATTGCTTCCAGAAACATATCCAATGGAAGCTTGTCAGTATTATTTCCAAAATCCTTTCCGATATTGTATGGAGGATCGGTAAGTATCAGATCATATCTGACCCCTTTATCCAACAGCTGCTGCAAGACATGGTCACAATCTGCATTTATGATTCCGTAAATATTACTCATTGCGACAATCTCTTTCTGAATATCAGAATATACTGATGATGAATATTTTCCACATAAGAAAACGGATATCCGTACGGATGAAGTGACTTATGATTCTGTATCAATATCTTAGTTCCTTGAAGTACCAATTCGCCACCTCCTGGAATCTGTGCCTTATTCAGCCTATGTAACAGATCTGAATGAAAACTTATATACTCACCCTTATCTCTGAAATCCGATACAACAAGTGCCATATATCGGTTCGTTTTCAAAATACGCGCACATTGCAGAAGCACTTCATCACACAGAGTCTGCAGAAAAAGGTCATAATCCTCAATATTTCCGAGATCCTTCTCATCGTCTGAATATCTCGTGTCGAGATTCTTGTTCACGCGGTTCTTCTTTACCTTCTGATCCTGCTTATGCAATATCCCCCAATAGGGAGGACTTGTTATGACAAAGTCCATACTTTCATTTTCCAGAGTCTGCAATATGATACGGGAATCTCCGTTTAAAAAGCGATGGTGTTCACTTGCTCTGGCATTTACCTCTGTCTCAAGACGTTGTATCGAAAGATCATGATACTTCTCTGACAGTTCGATACTTGTACATACTCTTCCTGACAATTCACATGCTTTAGCTGTAGATCCGACTCCACCGAAGGGATCCAATACATTCATTCTCTTTTTTGTAAAGAAGCGTATCAATGACTGCACATCCTGAAATGAGAATGGAGCCGGATGTTGCATTTCAATCATAGCATGCGGATGGGAAGCTCCCAATCCCCTTTGATACATATAGCTCTTAGTCTCTGGTATCCATTCTTTGCCTGTAAGGTCATTCAAGGTATTACGCTTATCGACAACACCGTTAAGCATAGCCTCATAGTCCGTCGTACTCATAAACCTCTCTATGTCATTCTCATCATATAACGCGCGCCCTGAAAATTCATATTTCCTGAATACCCCTTTTTCTAAACATTTTTCAAATGAGTGTCTGGACAAACCTAAAATCTTCATTGCCGTAGATCCATTTATATATGTAGAATTACCGAACAAGTCTGACTCTGAAAGAACATGTATGGCATTCTCTTGTGGCTGTGTATATTTACTGTTCCCTTTAATATGTCTTTTCTTCATTTTTACGGATCTGTTAAAGATTCATGATTTATCCTGCGAAGATAATGAATTGAATTCATTTAACGCCTGATTGCATCAATTAAAAATATAACTTTATATCTTTTGAATCGGTTTTACTACCTTTGCAAAGAAAAATCAAGAAGATGGAGAATATCATAGAAATATTCCTGCTGAAAGTCGGAGCCAGCTTTGTGCAGAGGGCGACCGGATTCGGTTTCGGGATATTCATTATGACTATTCTGCCATTCCTGATGCCTTCGTACGCTGAAGCCACGACGCTGTCCGGGCTTCTCGCGCTTACCACTTCGGCCATCATATCATTCAGAATGAGGAGATTCATAACATGGAAAAGACTCATTCCCATACTCGTCACCTTCATTGTCATTTCCGCCGTATCTATATGCTTTCTTGCAAAGCTCCAAGATACGACACTTAGGAAGATTCTCGGAGTGATTCTTATGTTCACAAGCATATATTTCGCTTTTTTCAAGAACAGAATCAGCCTCAAGACCACCCTCCCCTACCAGATAGGAGCAGGAACATTGAGCGGAGTGATGGGAGGATTCTTCGGCATGCAGGGTCCCCCTGCCGTCCTTTACTTCATCTCATCAGAGCCTGACAAGAACCATTATATGGCGATGGCGCAGACCTATTTCCTGATAGGCAATGCAATGATGACCCTCGTACGCGCATCCAACGGTTTCCTTACCGCCACCGTCGGAAGGAACTATATATTCTGTCTCGGAGGCGTATTGACAGGAACTCTCCTCGGATCATGGGCCTTCAGGCACATTCCGGGCAGAGTATTTCCATATATCGTCTATACCTATATCGGTATCAGCGGACTCGTGATTCTGGTAACTTCCTAAAAGCTGCTGCCTCCGATGAAGCTTCTCAGGAGAGAAGTCGCAGGCACATCCTTATCTGAAACAGGAGTGAAATAGCTGAGGAACTTCTTGAGTCTGTGAACCTCGCAGTATTCAGGACAATTCTTAGGTACAGTCATCAGAATCCTCTCGGCATGGGCCCTCAGAACGGCAAACTCGACGAGATAGGCAGAATTGAAGAGCACATCAGCGTCCTCCTGATAAGGATATATCCATTTCACCTCCGAGCGGCGGACATTCGGCCAGTGCATTATCGACTCACGCGCCGTGAAGGCCCCCTTGTTGAAGTCACGGACTATGCGACGCAGAAGTCTGTTGTCGCTTGTCGGGATGCAGTTGTGGTCGTCAAGCGAAATGCTTGTGATGGTATTGATGAATATCCTGTATTTCGAAGCCTCGGGAACCTTATCCGTCAGGCGTGGATTGAGAGCATGGATTCCTTCGATTATAAGGACAGATCCCGGTTCAAGCCTGAGGTTCCTCCCGTTGTATTCGCGGAGTCCCGTAACGAAATTATATTCAGGAACATCCACGGTTTCTCCTGCAAGAAGTCCAAGAACATCCCGCTGCAGATAATCGTGATCCACGGTATCGAAATTGTCGAAGTCGAACGAACCGTCAGGCAGTCTCGGAGTATCGAGACGGTTCACGAAATAATCATCTGTGGAGAATGATATCGGATTGATACCACAGGCCTTGAGCTGGATGCTGAGTCTTTTGCAGAATGTTGACTTTCCGCTGCTGCTCGGGCCTGTTATAAGCACAAGTTTCACAGGATCGTCAAGATTGATGCGTCGCTCTATCTCCTCGGCGATCTGCACTATCTTCTTCTCCTGAAGGGCCTCCGCAATCTTTATGAGATCAGAAGCCTCACCTCTCTGACAGGCCATGTTCACGTCTCCCACATTATCAAGACGCATGATACGGTTCCATTTCAGATTCTCAGAGAACACTTCGAAGGTCTTGGGCTGTTCATAGAACGGAGCCAGTTCCTCCGGCTTATGCCTGTTCGGGACACGGAGCAGGAAGCCCCCGCGATACATCGTGAGTTCCCATACCTTCAGATAGCCGGTGCTTGCAAGAAGAGCCTCGTAAAAATAATCGGCGGTGCCGTCAAGCGTGTAATAATTCACATACACATCTCCGGAAGTCTCAAGAAGCTTCACCTTATCCTGATAGCCGAGGCTTGCAAAAAGCTCTATGGCCTCTTCTGTACGCACCTCATGGCGACGGAAAGGAAGATCCAGCTCCACAAGTTCCTTCATGCGGGAAATTATAGTCTGGAGCTCAGTCTCTGTCACACCAGTGGCATCTCCCTTGTCTATCGTGCAGAAATATCCCTTTGAGATGGGGCGCCGGAGCACGACTTTGGCTGAAGGGAAAATATCCTTCACAGCCTTGCACATCAGAAAACAGAGAGAATTGCAATATACACTCCTGCCGACATACGATGTATAGTCGAGAAATTCCACCTCGCGGCTGTTGAATGCCCTGTATTTAAGTCCCTGACATACATTGTTCACCTTTGCAGCCAGAATAGGATAGGGCCTGTCGAAATCAAAAGAAGCAAGCATTTCCATCAGGGTAAGCCCTTCCGGAAATGTCTTGCTCGTATTGTTGTTCTTGCAGAATATCTTTACCATTTACTCTTTAGGTTTGATGTCAAGCTTCACCGGCCTGATCATGTTTTCAGGAAGAAGTATTGTGTCGAGATCCTCCTTGGACAGGATGTCATGCTCAAGCACAAGGTCATAGATGCTCTTTCCTGTCGCCATCGCCTCCTTTGCTATCCTTGTAGAATATTTATATCCGATCACCGGATTCAGAGCCGTGACCACTCCGAAGCTTGAATGGATGTATTTGTCGCACTGTTCTTCGTTGGCGGTGATACCATCCACACAGTTGATTCTGAGAGTATCGAATCCGTTCATCATTATGGCTGCAGACTCGAAACAGCACTGGGCCATTACTGGCTCCATGGCATTAAGCTCCATCTGTGCAGCCTCCGATGACATTGCCACGCAGAGGTCGTTTCCTATGACTTTGTAGCATATCTGGTTCATCACCTCCGGGATGACAGGATTGACCTTTCCAGGCATGATTGACGAACCTGGCTGGCGAGCTGGAAGATCGAACTCATGAAATCCGCAGCGGGGGCCAGAAGAAAGAAGTCTGAGGTCATTGCAGATCTTGTTCATCTTTGTCGCGATACGGCGGAGTGCCGATGAATATCCGACCATGCATGAGGTATCGGAAGTGGCTGCAACAAGATTTCCGGCAAGTTTCATATCCCATCCCGTGATCTCACGAAGTGCTGCAATACACTTGTCCGAATAACCTGGTTCAGAGCAGATTCCAGTTCCGATTGCTGTTGCTCCCATATTAACTGTAAGGAACTCTTCTGCAGCAAAATTGATATTGCGGATTTCATCCTTGAGTATAGATGCGAATGCTCCGAAAGTCTGTCCGAGAGTCATCGGAACAGCATCTTCAAGCTGTGTCCTACCCATCTTGAGGATATTCTTGAACTCCTCAGCCTTTGCTTCGAAAGACCTTATAAGCTGTGCGTAGTGTTTCATGAACTCAAGGTGAGTAGCATACAGACCGATATGTATAGCCGTAGGATATGCGTCGTTTGTTGACTGCGAACAGTTCACATGATCATTAGGCGAACAATGCTTGTATTTTCCGAGAGGCAGACCCATTATCTGAAGAGCGCGGTTTGCAATGACCTCGTTGGCGTTCATATTGGTGGTTGTGCCGGCACCTCCCTGAATCATGTCAACAGGGAAATATTCATGGTGCTTGCCCTCAAGGATTTCCTTGCAGGCCTGAGTGATCGCATCATACTGCACGTCTGTAAGAAGGCCGAGCTGATGGTTAGCCTCGGCAGCAGCCATCTTAGTGATTGCCAGACCGTTGATGAACAGCGGATAATCATTGAGATGGAAGCAGCTGATAGGGAAATTCTCGAGACCTCGTAAAGTCTGGACTCCATAAAGGGCATCTGCCGGAACTTCCATCGAACCTATCAGATCGCTCTCCGTTCTTGTCTGTTCTGAAATAGTTTTCATGATTATTTCTGATTTTAATTCCAATCTATTATCAATAAGGCCCCAAAGGTAACAATTCAACAGACAATAAACAAGCAAATATTTGCGTTATTTTTGCTACATTCGCGCAGAAATTATATTAATGTCAGCTAAACAGGAACAAATATAGAGAAATAAACATGAAACAGATCAGCAGCAGGATCGCCTATGTAGGCGTAAATGACGGAACAAAGTCATTGTTCGAAGGCCTCTGGCCTTTGCCTTTTGGAGTGAGCTACAACTCCTATATAGTTGCAGATGAAAAGGTTGCATTGATAGATACGGTAGAATGCGGCTTCGAGCAGGAATACATGGACAACATACGTGAGGCGATTGGCGACAGACCTATAGATTACCTCGTCATCAATCACATGGAGCCTGATCATTCTTCCCTCATATCATATATAAGGAAGGAATACCCTTCAATAGTCATCGTCACGAATCAGAAGGCCGTCCCAATGATCAAGGGTTATCAGAACGGCTTTGACGGTGAAATCATGGTCATCAAAGAGGGAGACGAGCTGTCTCTCGGATCATGTACCCTGAAGTTCTTCATGGCCCCTATGGTCCATTGGCCCGAGACAATGGTAACGTATCTCGCAGAAGAAAAGACGGTCTTTTCCGGTGACGCATTCGGCACATTCGGTTCAGTGGCAGGTGGAATCACAGATTCCGAAGCCTTCCTTCAGGGCGCGGAGCCGACTCAGGACCTTTTCGCCCAGTTCCGCAACGAGATGATCAGATATTATTCGAATATTGTAGGTAAATACGGAACACCCGTGCAGTCAGCTCTCAAGAAACTTTCCGGCCTCGAGATAAAGCGCATCTGCAGCACGCACGGCCCGGTATGGGAGAAGCAGATTCAGGAAGTCGTAGCCCTCTATGACAAGCTCAGCAGATACGAGGTGGAGCATGGAGTATGCATCGTATATGGTTCCATGTACGGCAACACGGCAGCGGCAGCGCACGAACTTGCAAAGGAGCTTGAGGCACGCGGCATTCCATACGGAATCCACGATGTAGCAGGCAACAACGAGCCTGGACTGGGGGTTTCAGGTGCTCTCCGTGACCTCTTCAGATACGACACACTTGCTGTCGGTTCCCCTACATATAACAACAATATCTTCCCTCCTGTCGAGACATTCATGAGAGGTGTTGCGGCAAGGCTTGTAAAAGGACGCAGATTCTATGCGTTCGGCTCATATACATGGGCCGGTTCGAGCGTCAACAGGCTCAACGAGCTGGCCCGTGAACAGGATTTCGAAATCATTTCGGAAGGAGGTTCCTTTGCACAGGCTTATTCACCTGCAAAATGTGATATGGCCGCTGTTGCGGAACTCATGAAATAAGACATGGAACTGAAAGGAAAGAAGATAATACTTGCAAGCAATTCCCCCCGCAGAAAAGAGCTGCTGGGGGGATTGGACATAAAGTTCGAAATCGACACACGTAATGATTTCGAAGAGGTCTATGATCCTGCAGTCCCTCATGAAAAGATTCCGGAAATCCTGTCGGAGGGAAAATCGTATGGCTTTCACAGGGAACTCGAGGATGACGAGATACTGATTACTTCCGACACTCTCGTCCTGTGCGGTGACAGAGTCATGGGCAAGCCGCACTCCCGCGAAGAGGCCTTCGATATGCTCAAGACCCTGTCAGGTCACGGTCATAAGGTGATCACTGCCGTAACGATAAGGGACTGCAAGAAGTGCTGCACTTTGAGCGACACTGCAATTGTCCATTTCAAGGAATTGTCGGACAATGAGATATGGTATTACATAGATAATTACAAGCCGTTTGACAAGGCTGGAGCGTACGGTATTCAGGAGTGGATAGGATATATAGGCATCGGAAAGATAGACGGTTCGTTCTTCACCATCATGGGGCTCCCTGTCCATCTTGTCTATCTGCAGCTGCTTGATTTCATAGGATAATGAAGACAGATCTGCACAGTCATATACTTCCCGGCATAGACGACGGGGCGACCGATGTCGAAAATGCTGTCTTTCTGGCCACGGCCATGAAAGGCTGGGGCTTCGAACGCATCACATGCACTCCGCATATCACAAACAAATACAGAAATACGCCGGAAACAATCGGACGAGCCTTCTCGCTGCTGCAGGAGGCACTATATGTGCGCGGAACCGAGATTGACCTGAAGATGTCGGCTGAATACCGGCTTGTACCCGAGACCTGGCCCGAGGTTCTGGAGAAAGGCTGGCTGATGCCCATTGAAGACCGCTTCATCCTTATGGAACTGCCTATACACAATCCCGCTGACATGGGGTACATCAGGCCTCTTGATGAGTTCCGGAAGGTGATTGCCTTAGGTCTCACTCCCCTTCTGCCGCACCCTGAAAGATATTTCTATCTGTCGGAAGATGAACTCATGTCATTTGTCGATGCCGGGGTGAAGATCCAGAGCAATTACGGTTCCTTCGCCGGTCTCTATGGCGAAGATGTACGCCTTAGGGTCAACAGTCTTGCGGAAGCCGGCCTCATAAGTCATTACGGTACCGACATGCACAACGCCCATTACGTCAAGGTCATGGGTGACTGGTTCGCTGCCGGCAACCCCATTGCAGACCTCTGATCCGCAAAGCGGCACTCGCGTCAGCGAGACTTCTCATAGAAGTCGCAGCAGCGATGGCGCCCGTCATTGCAAGGCAATGGCGGCATGCCCCTGGGGCTGTCACGAAGTGACTGGGGGCCCATTTTTTTGCATTCGTCAATATGCAAAAAAAATGAGACTTCGCCGCTCACGCGGGGACGCCTCATACTAACCACATAATTAATAACACTAAAACTAATAACCAA
>CAYXMV010000036.1:0-16216 GCA_964466235.1 uncultured Muribaculaceae bacterium
CCAGTAAGTTGCGGACTTTAGGACTTATACTACTAATAAATTGCTGTCTGATATTTTCTATACCTAACTTGAGTTTTTTTGATTCTTGTCCTCCGCTATAATGCTGGTCTGCCCATATAGCATTGGTCACATGCTTATTGGTAATCATCAATCCATCGGGTGAGATGAAAAATGCAGTACCGGTGTGATAAAATGTAGTAGCATAGTCGCTGCTGATCATAAGATTTACAGGCTCATTCTGAGGATCACTACAATGGATATACCAATCCTCTACTCCCAAAACACTCTTTAATTCGTCTGACAAATCATCTTCAAATTCAACACGAATCTTATATCCCACAGTAACAAGGGCAGTCGCTTTTTCCGGATCAACCTTATGAATCGGTTGAATTATTGTTATCAATCCCCATACGAGGAATATCGCCGCTGCTATCGCCCCTGCACATACGCTAATCTTCGTAATAATACCTGGCTTTGGTACCGGATTTGGGCACGGTACTGTACCGCATATGATATTATCATTATGCGTAATCCTGTAATCAACATTTGCTGGTATTCTTTGACCATTTACATAAGTTCCATTTGTACTATGATCATTGATATACCATTTGCCATTCTTCATTTCCTTAAATGTCGCGTGATACCGACTAACAGACTCTCCACTCAAGATAAATCTGTTTCGCTTTGCCTTACCCACGCCATAAACACCTTTTACAACAGTCGGATCTGGTAATTTGATGGAAGGAACCTCTGCCCAATTTAAAGGAGCCTTGTCAAAGTCGATCTTATCTCCTTTCTTTACAGGAACTTCCACATGTGGTTCAATTCTTCTTCCATTTACATATGTTCCATGAAGGCTACCACAATCAGTAAGCAGAATCTCACCATTGTCAAGTAGCAGCAACTGAGCATGATTCGAACTTACATACTCATTGTTTATACATATTGTCGATGACTTTGATCGTCCTATAGTTATCAGTCTCATAAATCAGATATTACATTAAAATTGTCGGATTCAATATCGTATCATTTTTTTCTTTCTTCGGTTCGTCCTTCTCTTTCTTTGGAGGAGCGACTGACTTGTTTTTTATACCCTTGATTTTTTCCTCAATTTGACTCAAAGACTTTGAAATTTTGGTCATAGAGGTTTTATATTTCTTTATATTTTCTGATACTGCCTGCACTCTGGCTGGAGTATCTGACACATTGTCTCTAAGGTTCTCCTCTACTCTTTCTATTGAATTTCTCAACGCCAATAGATCAATACCCTTGACTTCAGACTCAATATTGCCGATTGTTTTGGTGATTTCCTTCAATTCTTTACCATCAACCTTCTTGTCACATAACTCATTGATTTTTGTTAACCTTTCAACAACATCTTTATGACGTATCTCAAGGGTATCTAGATCAACTTTGAATTGCTTGATTTCATTTGTCAGTCTCTCAATTTCCTTCGCTTTAGTCTCTTCAGCCAAAATTTTGTTATCCTGAACATCCTCCTTATGTTGAACCACATAGTATGTTGCTGCGACAATAGCTGCTATTGCGATGAGTACCGAACTGCAGATGACCACTATCTTATTTGCAGGATTCGGAATCCGGTTCCAGTCAAGATCATAAATATTAGCAAATGAAACCACATCTTTTCTTGTGACGGGAACAGGTGTATTGGAACTGATTTTAATTCCATTTATAAATGTTCCATTGGAACTATGATCCATAATCGTCATTTTTGTTCCATTTACAGTAAGTGTTGCATGATGGCGACTAACCATTTTTGAAGGGTCAGAGATAATTATATTTGAATTCTCTTCCCTACCGATTGTGTATGATTTCATAAGATACTATTTTACTTTTAAACTATCTTTCCCGAATGTAATGATCAGCGAACTATCATTATTTTGTTCAACGCTCTGTGGTTGTCCGAGAATTTCGTAGGTAGTCTCATTAAACTGAAATGCTGTTGATGAGTTTTCCGTTTTACTTGGTAATAGATGCATAGCGTTACCAATTAAACTTACAACTAATAGTACCGACAGAGCAATACATGTCTTTTTGATTTTATCTTCCATTTTGCTTCTTAGTTTAGAATTTCTTGTTGTTACCACCATAGCAGCAGTCAGATTATCATGACCGCCACCACCCTTCAATCCAAGATTGTTTACATATGCAGCAAGCTTCTCAGTCACTGACTTTGGTGACTGATTTACAGCTATTCGCTCTATCAATTCTTTCTCAGGCATACTGCCCCATATTCCGTCACTACAGAGAAAGAATATATCATCCTTATCGTATGGAAGGGCATACGTCTCGACTTCGATATCATCCTTTGTTCCAAGAGCTCTCAAAATTATATTTGATTGCGCCGAGAGGCGAGCCTGCTCTTCAGTCAAAACACCTTCCTTAACCATTTCGAAGACCATCGAATGGTCAAAAGTCCTGAATTTTTTCCGTCCTTTTCTGATTTGATATACTCTACTGTCTCCTACATAAGCGACGCTCGCCTTATCTTCATTAATCAGCAAAGCAGTAACTGTTGTACCCATCCCACTTAGAGAGGGCTTTTCTATAGCTCTTGTCCTGACAACCATATTGGCGGAGCAAATAGCCTTTCTTAATGCCATCTGATTTTCGTCATCAAGATCTCCTTCTGATGCAGGTTCATCCAAATATCTGATTATTTCTTCAGTTGCAAGTCTGGAAGCGATTTCACCTCCTTTCATACCACCCATACCATCACAGACTATCGCAAGAAAACCTCTTCTTGTCTTAGTCAATGCACAAGAATCCTGATTTTCTTCTCTGCCTCCAATATAACTGATGCAGTTATTTGGAAAATCTGTACTCTTGAAGCTAAATGATTCTAAATCTTGTAGCATTTTATAATAATATCAAAAGTAAAACAATAACTGTCAAAAGAGCAACGCCACCATATATCAGAATCTTCATCCAATCAAGTGTCGTCTGCTTCATGGCACCCTCTATAGCATACCTGAACTCCGTTGCTGTCTGATAGCGGTTCTCCTTATCTTTATCCGTAGCTTTCCAAATTACCCCCATCAGTTTCTTGTACTTCTTTAATTTATCTGACATAGGTAATTTTTTGGTAACTTGATTTGTCAAAATCTTAGATTCCGTTTCTGCATTAAATGGGTTTGAGCCATTGATCAAAACGTAAAGGGTCATTCCCAATGAGTATATATCACTTGCTGGAGTTGCTTCTTCTTGTGTTTTCTCGCGCAGAATCTGCTCAGGGGACGCATAGAGAGGTGTTCCCACAAATCCATTGCTGGTATATTTATTAGAGCCCGAAACACGTGCAATTCCCAAATCCATAAGTTTAGGAGTATTCCCATGTTCTACCATTATATTGGATGGCTTTATATCGCGATGAATAATCCCTCGCGAATGAAGATAATCCAGCGCTTCCAAAACTGAGCAGATATATTCGCAAATTACAGGAACCAGATCTGTATTTGGCTCAGAATCCTCCAGTTTTTTTATGTGCTTATCGATGGTTACACCATTGACATAATTGCTGACTACCCAAACATGCCAGTCTTCATCCTCATCCTGATACTTACACTTGCCGAGCATCTCAACCATATTGGGATGTCTGAACTTCAATGCCGCTTCCAGTGACGCTCTTTCTCTCACTGCTTTTGAGTTAGCATATTTGTCAAACAACTGCTTGATTGCGACCTTTTGATTTGTCTCATACTCATATCCGAGATACACTTTACCCATAGCTCCTTCGCCAAGAGGTGGCATATCAGGATTATAATAGTACCAGCGCCATCCCATGTTATACACAGACAGATACACATTAGGATCATCTTCAAACACTCTTACAGGTACATCATTCTCATCTATCTCAAAATCCTCATTCATAATATCTAAATTATCAATTCACATTCGGAATATATTGGAAAATATCTGGGAATCTTTCGATCGATTCAGCAATGGCTGCAGATATTTCTTCTTTTAGTTTTGGGTCCGCTGCGTGATCCATCGCTTTTGTCAAGGTGAGGAATACAAATCTTTCAGAACTTATAGTTCTTTTTGACGGCACTTTAATATTTCTATCATCATACCCTCCCGGAACTAAATGTTCGTTCCAAAACAATTGTGCAGATGAGTCTATTTTGGAATTCCTGTATTTTTTTGCAATTGCGAACAATAATTCCGGTCGGTTTGCATTCTTACCCAATTCTTCCCATAATTCATCCTTATCTAATGCGGTCAAATCAAGCATAACCGGTTCCGGAGCCGGTACTTGATCCGGTTCCGAAACCGGTTTTGGCCAAAATATAAACGCAGCCACGACTGTAATAACAGATGCGACTGACAACCATATCCATTTGTGCTCATGAACTGCCGGTTGGTCCAATGCAACTCTCATTTCAGAAGAAGTCTGGAAACGCTGTTTTCGTTTCTTCTTCATCGCCGTTTCTATGATGTCAGCGAACTTTTTATTTGTAATAACCCTCGTATTGACCCCCTTCTTCAAATGAGAATTCATGATTTCAAATCGATTTCCATCGAATGGAAGTCTGCCCGTCAAGAGTTTGAAGAACAATACCCCGATGCCGTAAATGTCGGTAGTGAAATCCTGATCATCTATATTGCCATTAATAAGTTCTGGGGACGCATATTCGACTTTTCCGACAAACGCGCCATTGCATCTTTCTTCATCTTGAGCATTTAGATCATTGAGTTTCTTTGCAATTCCGAAATCGATCAACTTTATCCTTCCATCATTAGTGATCATAATATTTGAAGGATCTATGTCCCTATGGATATATCCATTGTCGTGCAAAGCAGTTATACCATATAAAATATTCTTGATTATGTAGTATGCCGCATGATCACGATCTGTTTTCAGATCTTCTCCCAGCTGTCTGGCATAATCTACAATATCCCCTTTATAATCAAGGTAGTTTCCATCCAAAACATCAGTCAGCGTAACTCCGGTAAGAAATTCACTGATAATGAAATACTTCTTCTTTGTAAACTTCAATTTAGTCTCAACGACTTCAATGAAGCCTAGCATCTCAACAAGATTGTCATTATGCAGACGAATGGAAGCTTCACGATATGCCTTTTCAATAATAGCATTAACTTCATCCTGACTACCCTCTGCCTTTACTTCTTTGATGGCAACATCTCGTAAAATTGCGTTTGTATTGTCATCAATCATGACACCTCTATACACAACGCCCATACCGCCTTCACCTATATGATGCTGAAAGCGGTCGAACTCATATCTGATTCCTTGACTCTTTTCGAATTCTCCTTGAAGAATCATAGATGTATAAGATTATCTTGTTTTTGTACCTCCATTTTCTTCAGTTGCCTGAACATCATCTGTACGAGTCCGATCCTCATCTGGATTGTTCAGTCTGTCTTTGAAACTCTTTCTGATAATGCGATCGTCATGTCTTCTTATCGGTTTTGTCTTTCGTTCTTCAATAAAAGTTTCAGAAGGTGTAAGACCATATTTTTCGCAATCAATCAGCATAAGCAATAGCTCATAATTTTTGCCGATTGTTATGACATCCATATTATTACACTCGACTCTACTCAATCTGATACTCTTACCATTCAGTTTTACGCCATTTACCCCTTCTGCATTTTCAATTGCAGCATAAAGCCCATCTTCATCTTTCAAGACAGTTAGAATTGCATGATTGTTAGAAACGGTCCCCTCATACAGGGCAACATCATTTTCTGAAGATCTTCCTATCTTATTTGGACCGAGATATAATGGCCAGAATTCTCCATATGCGGTGTGCGATACAGAATAAAATATTCCTACGATAGGCTTTCTCTTTAAATTATCCTTAGTCCCTTTAGATGGTGCCTCATCACTCTCAAGGCCGGAAATCACGGTCTCGTTTCCCTTGGAACCGGAAGTTCTATTTGGATTATTTGGTGCACGATGTGAAGATGCTCCAGAATAAGAATAATCATCTTCGAATCCAGGTACATTAGTCTTGTCAGCCATAACTTGTCTGTTTATTAGGTTAATAAATTGTTTTCCTAAATACGGGAATGCCGATGCAGGCTTTGTTATGGCATCAATATAAGATGCGAGCATAACTTGCTTGAATTGAGGTCGTAGGAAACCATAGAGAAAGCAAGTCACGCTCGCACACACGCGAGCGATTACCGACTTGTCCTAACTTCTCTAAGTTGAAATTTCCTACGTTTCAATTCAGATAGAACATCAGCAAACGCCTATAAATATGTCTTTGTATTTAGCTTTTATGCTATTTAAGTGCAAATATATAAAATTTAAATTACCATAGTTCTATTTATACTTAAATATTTTATAATCGACCATAAGTCCGCTCTAGACTTCGGTCAGCACACCTGACAAAAGACTTGCCCTCACAGTTTGAGTAAAGAAGTTATGCGTATAGCAACATTTTTAACAATATGTAATGCTCACCCAATCTATCGGCTTGACTAAGATAGATCAAGTACCGAATCACAATAATCTATGATTCTTTCCCTGTGGGTGATGAAGATCATCGTATGGTCGGGAAGAGCGGCAGTGAGGCGTTCCATCAATGCCTTTTCTGTCTCGGCATCAAGAGCGGAACTGAACTCGTCAAGGAGGAGGATGGTGCCGGGGCGCAGGAGGGTTCTTGCGATGGCGATTCTCTGCGCCTGTCCTTCGGAAAGTCCGCCGCCTGCCTCGAAGCATTGGGTGTCCATACCGTCAGGCAGGTCAGACACAAAGTCGGCTGCAGAGGTGTGTAAGGCCCATTCGAGACGTTCCTGAGAGGCTTCCGGATCGCCCATCAGAAGGTTTTCACGGATTGTACCGCTGAAAAGAGTATTGCCCTGAGGCACATAGGCCATATTGCAGCGGAGAGCCGGAGTAAGCGGTATGGATTTACCTGCGCTGTCCATGCCCGAAATGGCATCATGACCGGCATAGATGTCAATGGAGCCGGACCGAGGGTGCAGAAGGGTAAGAAGGAGCCTGATGAGTGTACTCTTTCCTACTCCAGTAGGGCCGACTATTGCAGTGCGGCTGCCAGGCTTGAAATCATGAGAGAAATGATGAAGCACATCCCTTCCCGAATCAGGGTATGCAAAGCAGATGTCTGAGAGACGGACTCCGGCAGTACCTTCAATCAGGATCTGCTCTGAGACATCCTCGCGCGGAAGGGCCTCGAGTTCAAGAAGCCTGTCGATTGATGCTGTCGCATGGATTATAGAAGGTATCTGGCTGCTCATCTCTACAATTGGTCTCTGTATCTGCCCTACGAGCTGAAGAAAGGCCGTCATCATACCGTATGTCACCGTTCCTGTACTGATGCCAGACACACCCCAGATGAAGGCTATCGCGTGTCCCGCTGAGAATGCAAGTGATATGAATATACGCGAGACTATACTGAAACGGGTCCGCTTCAGTTCATTTCCATACAGAATGTTCTGCAGACCGAGAAGTTCCGAAGCACTTGCACCAGTATGTTCCAGAGACTGTATAAGCGTGATATGCTGTATGCTCTCCTGCACATGAGCCTGTACCCGCGAATCGCTTTTCCTTATATCCAGAGTCAGACTACGGATACGGGAAGTAATGAATTTCCCTGCTGCAACGCCGACAGGAACAACGGCAACGACCACCAGCGCAAGTCTCAGATCGAGTATGAGAAGAAAGACTAATGCTGCCACGAACTGCAGAAGCGTACCGAAAAGATTCGGGACAGAGACCGCTACTGCATTCGACACTACCCTTACATCTTCCTGCATACGGTTGAGGACATCGCCGGAATGGTGCCTTGCGCCGCCGTCAGTCTGCAGATGCAGCAGAATATCGAACAGTCGGTGCCTCAAACCGTTCTTGAGACGTATCTCGGTCTTTGTCTGAAGATAGCTTCTCAGGGCGTTGAACAGGATTCGGAGCACGGTTATCGCAATCATGGCACCGGCCCAGGGCCATATTCCCAAACCGGCCGGTTCACCTCCGAAAACAGCAACAGCCACATCCACGAGCTTCTTGCTCACATAGACAAAGCCTATGGAGCAGGATGCGATCAGCACATGACATACCATCATGACCGTCACAGGCGCCCAATAAGGACGTATAGCTTTGGATAACCACTTCAGATATTTCATTTCATCAGGATATTACCGCCTCATGGCATGTTCTCGCCGCATCGGCATCAGGTAGGCATTCCAAATGCCATCCCTTTACCTGCATTATGACTTTCTCCACAGTCTTGTGAAGTGCGTCTGTAGAAGGCCTGTCCCAACGCATGCAGGAGCACGAAGGCATGAGGGAAGCATAGGCCTGCAGGGGCTTCAGTCTCTCAATGCGGTTGTATGGAGCCTGTGAAAGACGGACAACGGCCTTCAGAGGAAGAACCATGTTCTTATAGCACGGTGTCTTTCCGCTCCACGGAGTACCATATATATATACATGTCCGTCAACTATCCTTATGACAGGGTTGTCGTCATTCATCAGTTCTGTATCCGCTATATTGTTCAGCCACAGACGGCTGTGAGTGCTCTTGCCGGTGCCGCTCCTGCCGAGGAACATATACCCTCCTCCATTATGGGCTATCACCGAGGCATGTACCATAAGCGTATCATGCGGCGTGGTGCAGAATGTATAGAGAAGCATCATGGCGTTGCTCACCGCAAACTCCATCAGTTTATCCGCACGAACTGCCGGAATGTACAATATGTTCTCACGGAAATCATCCGAAGGCCTCAGTATGCAGTCCGGATTCGACTTGGTGTAGGAAAAGCCGAAGTTATAGCCATTCTCCCCTTCGAAGAGCCAGAAATAAGGAGCTTCGTCATTCATGCAGTCCCGGACTTCGCCGGGGGATGTCGAGCGCAGGTCCCCGCAGAGTTCCACTTTCAACAAGAAAAGAGGCAGTGCATCATCCTGACATTTAAACGGTTCATACGGTGCAAGATGGCTTTCCCGAGAGAATCCTTCAGGAAGGGAGATGGCGAATACATGGCCCGCTACAGAATATTTCAATATTTTTTCCATACAGAAGCCAAAGATAGTGTTTTTTATCCGTATTTTTGCAAAATGGTATGAGATCCTTCGGCAGGCTCAGGATGACAATGCAGTATGGCTCAGGATGACAAGAAGATATGAAGACTATAGTAAAGGATAAGGCGGTGATGATGGAAGAGGTAAGACAGCTTATCTCCGAAGGACACACTGTGACATTCACGGTAAAGGGAAACAGCATGAATCCTTTTATGGTACACCTGAGGGACAGGATTACGCTCGGGCCGTGGAAAGACAAGGACATCCGGCCAGGCACCGTGGCTCTGATAAAAGACACCAGAGGTAACCACGTCATCCATAGAATCATATCTAAAGACAGTATCTATAGACAGGACGGAATAACAGAAACCGTCACCCTGCTGGGCGACGGCAATATAGGTCAGACTGAAACCGCCACTTTGGATAATGTCATCGGAATCATGTACTCCATTGAGAGAAAGGGACATATCTGGAAATCTTCCGATTGGGGATGGCGTATATATTCACGCCTGTGGATTCTCCTCACTCCCCTGAGACGCTGGCCTCTCGGACTCTGGCGCAGATTCCACAGGTCGCTGCTCTATCGTCCTCAGCAAGGCTAAAGCGCCGGGATCACCTTCTCCATCCTTGTCCCACGTGAACCTTTGACGAGGATGACAGAGTCATTTACCGGATGTCCGGCGAGCCACTGTGCCAGTTCTTCAGATGTGGCAAACCAAAGGGCATTATCATGATCAGCAAATTTCTCCCTTATCTTTGAGAATTCACATCCCACAAAGCATATCTGCGACAGTCCCGCACAGAAAGCCTTCTGCGCGATTTCTGTATGCAGGCTTTCCGAATCTTCACCGAGTTCGAGCATATCACCCAGAAGAGCCACCCTACGGTCAGAAACCACTGAAGCGAGATTATCTATAGCCACCGTCATGCTTGATGGGTTGGCATTGTAGGCATCGATGATCAGGGTGTTACGCTCCGTTCTGGCAAGCTGGGAGCGGTTGTTGGAAGGAACGTATGCCTCTATGGCCTTTACGGCATCATCCATAGGGACACCGAAATATGTGCCTACTGCGAGGGCTGACATTACGTTGTCTGCGTTGTAGGCACCTGTCAGATTCGTATTGATCTGAAAGGATGTCCCGGCTTCACTCTCTTTGACAGAAGATAGACCAGACATATCGGATGAACTGCCGGAATCGAGTGAATAAGCGGTACCAGGAAGATGGATACGCAGATATGGATGTTCTGCATCTGCCGGAAGGACTTCGCCCCCCTGATACTCAAGACCATACGGAATCACCAACGAATAAGGCCTCTCGGGATCGCTCTGAAGATTGCGTTCCGATGCCATGCGGCAGAGATAAGGATTGTCAACATTGACGAACACTTTGTCGGAAGTGCGGCGAAGATAATCATACAGTTCACCCTTGGTATTCATTACACCTTCGAAACTGCCGAAGCCGAGAAGATGGGCCTTGCCTACATTGGTGACAAGTCCATAGTTCGGAAGAGCAATGTCAACGAGTTCCTTTATGTCACCCGGGTGACTTGCTCCCATCTCGATTACCGCGATCTGAGTCTCTGAATTGATCTTGAGCAGGGTCAGAGGCACCCCTATGCTGTTATTGAGATTGCCTTCGGTGGCCGTAACCCTGTATCTCACAGAAAGCGCTTCACGTATAAGCTCCTTAGTGGTCGTCTTGCCGTTCGTTCCGGTCAATGCAATGACAGTAAGAGGTTTTCCATCGACGAATGTCATTGACCTATGCCAGCGTGCCAGCTCCTGCAAGGTCTTGAGGGTATCCTCAACCTTTATCAGACGGGGATCATCGACCGCCGCTACAGCCGAACCTGTCTCTACAACAGCGTATGAAGCTCCGGCCTCGAGGGCCTTCATTGCATATTCGTTTCCGTCAAAATTCTCTCCTTTGAGGGCGAAGAACATTTCTCCTCCGCGCAAAGTGCGGGTATCTGTGGTTACAGCCCCGCACTTTCTGTATAGATTATAGACTTCCTGTATTTTCATAATCCTGTACTTCCGAAGCCTCCGGCTCCTCTTTCCGTTTCATCAAGGACTTCCACCTCGTCCCATTCCACCTGCTCATAACGGGCCACCACCATCTGGGCTATCCTCTCGCCCGGATTGATGACAAAGGCCTCGTTAGAAAGGTTCACGAGAATAACTTTCACTTCGCCTCTGTAGTCTGCATCAATCGTTCCCGGAGCATTAAGCACTGATATGCCGTATTTTGCAGCAAGACCGCTGCGTGGCCTTACCTGGGCTTCCGTACCCTCCGGCAGAGCAATGAAAAGTCCTGTAGGCACCATGGCTCTTTCAAGTGGAGCAAGCGTCACCGGCTCTTCGATATTAGCCTTGAGATCCATTCCGGCAGACTTTGCCGTCGCATATGCCGGAGTAGGATAAGCGGATCTGTTTATAATCTTGACCTTCATGACGATACTTAGTCGATATTAGGATAATTCCACACCTTTGTCTCCTTGCAATTCACCATGGCGCTTTCAGAGCCGACAGAAACAGCGAAATCGCCTTTCTCTATCGTCCATCTGCCGTAATAGTTCACGAATGCAAGATCCTTGGCTGTCACTATGAATTCCACAGTCTGCGTCTCACCCGGAGCCAGTTCCACCTTCTTGAAAGCGCGGAGACGCCTTACATCCGGAGTTGAGCTTGCATAGAGGTCGCTTGTGAAGAGAAGGACGCTCTCCTTTCCTGCCATGTTGCCTGTATTGGTGACATCCACTTTTATTGTAAGGACATCATTAGCATCAAATGGAGTCTGAGGAACGACAAGATTCGAATATTCATATTCAGTATAGCTCAGACCATGACCGAAAGGCCACTGCACGTCCATAACGGCATTATAGTTATACACACCCGACATAGTTCCCTGATTCTCAGAAGGTTTATAATCATAGACAGCAAACTTGTTGGTGTATTTAGGATAGGTGAACGGAAGTTTCGCGCTGAAGTTTTCCTCTCCGGCGAGAAGGGCTGCAAGTGCATCGCCGCCATAGTTTCCCGGAAGAAGTACATCCACGACTGCAGAAGCAAGAGGCTCGATGTCATTGATGATGCGCGGGCGTCCCTCATTGAGAATGAGGACTATAGGCTTTCCTGTCGCAGCAAGTGCCTTCACTAAGTCTTTCTGATTCTGCGAAAGATTCAGGTCGTTGTCATTTCCCGGAGTCTCGCAATATGAGTTTTCACCGATGCAGGCGACTATCACATCGCTGTTGCGTGCAGCAGCCACAGCAGCACTGATGCCGGTCGCCTTGTCATAATCCCAGTTTGGAGTCATCAGGTCATACTCGACACCTGCTACATATCTTACATTCCTGAACTTTGCCGCAAGAGCCTCATATATAGTATTATACTTATCGGTAAACTGAGGAATGGAGGCGCCGTGACCCTGCCATGTATATGACCATCCTCCGTTGAGTGTCCTCATGCTGTGGGCATTAGGTCCTGTGACGAGAATGCGGGCGTTCTGCTTCAGTGGAAGGATTCCGTCGTTCTTGAGAAGGACTTCAGACTCAAGGGCCGCCCTGTATGCCATCTGCGCATGCTTCTCACCTCCGAATTCAGGATAATCCTCGAGGGTCGTGTCCGGATTGTCAAAAAGACCGAGACGGAATTTCAGACGGAGGATACGGCGTACAGCATCATCCACGCGAGAGATAGGAACCTGTCCTTCTTCCACAAGCTCCTTCAGATCGATGGCGAACTGGCATTCGTACGGTACCATGGCCATGTCGATGCCGGCATTGATGGCAAGTTTCACGGCCTCTTTCTTTGATGATGCTATACGTTCACGTGTAAAGAGGTTGTTGATGTCTGCCCAGTCGGTCACTATCATTCCGTCCCATTTGAGATCCTCCTTCACCCATCGGGTAAGAAGTTCATAGTTGGCATGGAAAGGCATGCCGTTGTTGCTTGCCGAATTGACCATCAGAGTAAGGGCGCCGGCATTCAGAGCTTCCTTGAACGGCTCGAAATGCTTTTCACGCAGTTCTGCAGGAGCAATTGATGCTGGAGTACGGTCCTGACCGGTGACAGGCACGCCATAACCCATGAAATGCTTAGCACATGCCGCGATGTTGTAAGGGCCTACATGGTTAGGATCGGAACCCTGCATGCCGTGCACCTCCGCCATAGCCATCTGAGCATTGAGATATGCATCCTCACCGAAGCTCTCCCACATGCGCGGCCACTCCGGATTGCGTCCGAGGTCCATTGTAGGCGAGAATGTCCACGGAACATTCGCTGCGCGGCTTTCGTATGCGGTAACGGCTCCCATGTCATGTGCCAGTTCACGGTTGAATGAAGCAGCGATATTGATTTCCTGAGGGAAGAGTGTTCCTCCAAAGACATAAGTGGTACCATGAATATGGTCGAGGCCATAGAGACAAGGTATCCCTGTGGTTTCCATCGAGATTCTGTTGAGTTCCTTTATGAACCTGTCATAATCCTCCGGAGTCTGCGCAATATCACCTGGCGTATTCAGTACGGATCCGATCTTGTAGGTTCTGAGGATAGAGTCGCCGGCTGGAGTGATCTCGACTCCGTTTGCGATGGCCGTGGCCGTGATCTGTGTCATCTGACCGACTTTTTCCTCAAGGGTCATTCCTTTGAGGATCTTCTCAACCTTTACTTCAATTTCATGATTGTGTGGAATAGCCGGAATCCTCGGCTGGTCATTGCATGCGACAAGGCATACAGCAGCTGCAATGACTGCGAATCTGTTGATCTTCATGGTATCGTGTGGTTAAATATTTGTCAAATCCGTGCGAATTTAGGCAAATAAGCAGAGAATGGCAAATATCATTTGACATATTGCACAAAATGTTTATATTTGAGTAATAAATTCAAAAATCATGAAGATAAGGAAAGGATTCGTACTCCGCGAAATGTGCGGAGAAAACATCGTCACAGCCGAAGGCATGGAAAACATAAACTTCAACAAGCTGATCTCACTCAACAGTACGGCCGCCTTCCTCTGGAGAAATCTCGAGGGAAAGGAATTCACTGAAGCGGAAATGGCTCAGCTGCTTGTCGATGAGTACGGAATTGATATGGAGCTGGCACTCACAGACTCACGTAATCTTTGCAAGGTCTGGACAGAGGCCGGTATTACGGAATAGTCAACGCATCGGGACGAAGGCACCCTCATAATCCACATCAAACATTTCGAAAGGCTTGAATGCGGCATCAATGACAACTGCGGCTTCAAGCCTTGTCACTGTTCTTGACGGGTCGTAAGCGTCTAATCCGAGAGCAGTCCACCAGTCCCGGATGTCTGCCGGCACATTTCCTCCAAGACCGCGGACGGCATCCATAAGCAGTCCCACAGAGACCTCTCCCTCACCAAGCCCGAGGGGGCCATTATAAAATCCCTCAGCATATATATCCTCAACACGAAGAGGATCACCGGTACGGAACCATGTCTGATTTGACCATCCCGCATTGCGTCCTTCGCCACGAAGGATTCCGGTGGCCCCTATGCGCTGAACAGCCTTGAAATGGCGGTGAGAGACAGGCAGGTCGAGGTATGGCATCAGATAGCAGCCTGATTCAAGAAGAGCCGTCTGGACGTTTCTCACTCCTACCGCCTTGACATTCCTGCCTTTCTTTACGGCAAGAGCCGCCGTCGCCCCTGCAGCCTGACCGAGCTGCATCACTACCGGCTGCAGGCGCGTAGCCCCGTTGATAAGGTTGGATACCGAAACCGACTTCTCGGTAACTATAAGATTATCGACACTTTCCGGAATCATCACACCCATAGGGACATTGAATGACGGGATGGGATAGAAATGAAGGTCCGGGAGTTCACGCCAGCGAGGATGGCGGAAATGATGATGGTCCACAGCATAGTCTCCCACTGCGATACCGGTCCTGTAGAGGGTTCCGGAATATGGACGGGCGGCATCATCCATTGTGAAGAATGCCTCGCCGACTATACGCCTCGACTCGCGGTGATACGGGAAGAAAGGCATGTTGTCTATGGTAGGAAACACATCATCGGCAATACCAAGATTCTTCATTCCGAGCTGAGTCTGGATAAAATATATGAAACATCGTGTAAAGTTCTTTGCATCCGCATAAGCCTTTTCCCTATCCTCCTCTGATGCATCAATGATGTTTGCATACCAGTCATTTCCATAGATAGGCCAGTTGATCATATATCTTCCGCCCGGCGTCTTTCCGTATGTAATCATCATTTCTGGCGACCAGACCGTCTGTCCCGTCTCAGCCTCCCCGTCACTGAGAGGATTGAGACACGAATCAGCGAAAAGTGTAGAATCATAGCCCACAGGCCTTTCTATGGTCATATCTGCATCCGGTCCGTAATCCTTCAGGAACGCGACATAGGTCAGATCCTGAACCACATCGTTCGCTTCATCAGGTGCAATGGATTCACCGGTATCAGCCGACGATTCCATACCTATGCGATAATCAGCTCCGCATGCCTTCGCGACATCTCCCAGTTCCGTGGCATCTATCAGTACGGAAGCTGTTATCATATATTTCCTTCCGGCAGCATCCCTTACCTTGACTTTCCAAGCGTTCTCACCTTCTTTTATGGAGAGAACCTCCGTATTTCTTCTGACATCGAGCATGTCCCCGCATGCATCCGTCATTTCTGTGAATATCTCCTGACCGACATGAGGATCGAAGTTGATATAACTAACCCAACCTGTCTGAAGAGCCTCATAGCTGCCGTAATGCGCCGCAAGAGAGTCAGTAAACTCTCCGAAGAGACCGCTCCTGAGATTATAGTTTCCGTCGATGCAGCTTACGCCCGCCGAAGTCAGCATTCCGCCGAGCCACGGGGTCTGTTCCACAATCATGGCATTGACTCCCATTCTGGACGACTGAATGCCGGCACATACTCCGGAAGCCCCGCCTCCGATTATCAGGAGATCGGTTTTTTCTTCATTGATGCACGAGGCTGATACAGCGAGCGACAGAACAGCCGCTATTATTTTACATGACTTCATATTGTTCAACAATTCATTTTCGAGAGGCAAAATTAAAAAATTTTATTAACTATTCGTTTGTTTTAAAAATTTTATTAAAAATATTATTACATTTGCATGATTGGTAAAACATAAGAAACTGTTTAAAATTTTATCATTTGAAATATTATGATGAATTTTCGAGTA
>CAYXMV010000037.1:0-16181 GCA_964466235.1 uncultured Muribaculaceae bacterium
ATGCTCATAATCGAGAAGAAGGAGGACATCGGTACCTTGCGCAGCCTCGGCGCCCCGGAAAGCCTCATAAAGAACATATTTGTCCTCGAAGGCTGGATGATTTCTCTTGTAGGACTCGCAGGAGGACTTGCTGCAGGAATCATATTCTCACTGCTTCAACAGCACTTCGGATTCATAAAAATGCCCGGACATTTTGTCGTCCAGGCATATCCGATAATACTTTCATGGTCAGATATTCTTCTGACCGCTGCGGGGGTAGCCGTGATCGGCTATCTCATAGCCCTGCTTCCCGTCGCAAGATATAAAAGATAGATGCAGCTGTCAGTGACTGTGGCCGTGATCATGATTATGATTGTGGTCATGCTGCCCCTGGCCATGCTCGAGAGTACCGTTCACCGGGTACCCGAGTTTCTCGATGGCAGCCTTGAGAGCACCCTCAGATGTCTTTGCCGGATCATATTTGACCGCAACTGTCTGATTCTCGAGGGAAACTTCAAGTCCCTTCACACCTTTTTCAAAGGCGATGTTTTCCTGCACCTTCTTCACACAGTTTTCGCAGTGAAGAAATACATTGAAGGTAACATCCTTCACTTCACCTTTCTTTTTCTTCTTGTCCTGCTTCTGCTCCGAAACAGCTGCAGATGCTGCCTCGGCAGCGATTGATGCCACTGGGAAAGCCATCACAGCTGCGAGAATGATGATTAATGTCTTTTTCATATCGTTTGAGTTTTATACGGTTTTCCAAAGGGTGAAACGGAAGCCGATATGTGCCTTGATACCCATGAGAGGGCCCCATATGCAGCTCGCATCGAACGAAGCCTGACGAGGATTCTGCCATCCGATGACGGCATCCTTCTGACGGAAGTTGGTGAGGTTCTCGGCTCCCACATATATGTCCCAGCCTTTGAAGCGGCGGGTCACCTGAGCATAAAGCATAGGATATACAGGAGTCCTTCCGTTCTTGTACATTCTTGCCACACCTTCCTTAGGAGCAGCTGTCATTGTGCCGTCTTCATTGATGTCCTTCATGAAGTCATAAACCCTGCTCGAGCCATTGAGCGAAGCGGTGAAGTCGAAGATCCACTTATTGAGGTTAGTGGCATACTGGAAATTGAGCACTCCCTTGAAGCGGCTTGTCATAGGTTTCTCCACGAGTCCCTTTCCGGCAAGTTCTATCTTTGCGTCGGTATAGCGGAAAGTGGCGGTGATATTGAATCTTTCGATAGGATCTACAGAGAAATCGATCTGATAATTATCTGTAAACGAACGATTTCCATCAAGAGCATAGAAATCTATGGCGTTGCGTGTCATCTCATAGTCAACCACCATCTGCTGGACAAACTGTGTCCTGAAATAGTCGAAGCTGAGGTATGTGTTTGAAGAGGCGCCGAAAGGCAGATAATATGTCACGTTACCTCCGAATGTCCATGAATCTTCAAGCAGATGCTCGTCGTATGCACCCCTGAACACCTTGCCCGTAGAGAACACGCCGATATTGTCGATCAGAGGCGTAGAATACCTGAGTCCGCGACCTCCGTTTGCCCTGATCACAACCTCCTCGACAGGTGAATATTTAAGTGTAACGCGAGGCGAGAACTTCATTCCGGCCTTGTTGTACCAGTCACCGCGAAGTCCCACAATGGCTGAGAACTCCTCACCGTATTTATAGCTGTACTCACCATAGATTCCGGCATTCAGAAGATCCGTAATGCCGTTATCCTCCACATCCTGTCCGAACACAAGCCTTCTGAAGTCCTCATTGTAACGGTCGAATGTCGTGCTGAGGCCGAGATTCAGCCTGTGGCTGTCATTGAACTGATTCTGATACATGAGGTTGGCAAATACAGAATGCTGGTCTGCAACATACTTTGTCGCTCCGAAATATGAATCCATATTCTGGAAATTATAGTCAGCGACAAGAGCCACGCTGCTTGTCTGCTCCTCATTGAGCGGGTAACCTATCTTAAGGTATCCGTTCACCGAACGGTTAAGGATGTCGGAACCCCACGGATCGGGCTGGGTGCCCGTAGGAAATGCCGTATATGTATCCTTATTATAATAGATATGCTCACCGTCCTCGCCTGTCAGCATCTGTCCTCCGAGTCGGCTGTCCTGGAGGGCACGTATGCCGAAACGGATCTGCATCATGTTGTCGGCCTGATAGAGCCAGCGGTTCGAAAGATTGAACTGGAGCTGCTTCGGCTCGTCGAGGAATGTGTCGCCGTTCATGTCGTGAGAAACGACATTTCCCGACACATGACCGAGGATCACGGTGCTCCATTTGTAGCCCATCTGAAGCGATGAGGCGATGTTCAGGTCCATCTTGGTATCGCTCATTACGGCTGCATTGATGAAGAGCGGCTTCTCGTCAGTAGTCTTGCGGTGCTCCATGTTGATGGAACCCGTCATGGATTCAACTCCATTGATGACAGACGAAGCACCTTTGGCTATCTGTATGCTCTCCAGCCACTGCCCCGGCACGTATGTGAGCCCGAACGGAGCCGAAAGACCGCGCATCACAGGGCGGTTCTCGTCAAGCATCTGCGTATAGACGCCCGAGAGACCGAGGAGGCGGATCTGACGGGCACCGGTCACTGCGTCAGAGTAGCCGACGGTCACGCTTGCAGAGTTCTCGAAACTCTCCGCAAGGTTGCAGCAGGCCATCTTGCAGAGTCCTGCCGCCGAAATGACCTCCGTACGGATTTCCTTTCCTTTCGAAAGATAGTTCCCAGCCTGACGCGATACAAATACTGCGGCATCAAGGCTGTCGGCACGTTCTCCGTAAATATCTGTCGTGTCGATGATCTGCCCGTCCTCCCCTCTTACCTGAGCAGAAGCGGTCACGGCAGTTAGAATCAATGATAATGCTATTATTGTCTTTTTCATTGTCTGATGTATTTGATATATTTCCTCCCACGATTTCGTCGCGGGCCGTCAACGTTTACAAGACCACAGGCAGGCATGGCTTCAAGAAACCATATCCCACCGGCGGGACGGAATAATCAGATACGCCAGATATTGAAAAGTGCCTGAGCATCAGGCACACTCACCCCGGAATCGGGGATAGTGCGATATTTTCCTTTAAAACAAGAAGCAAAAAGGGTCGTGAGGTCAGATGCGGAAGCCTCTATGCATGGGCATTGCCCGCAGTGACACTCATTGTAATGACCGTGTTCATCATCCGAACGGAGACCTGTCAGGAATATCACCTGATAGTCATCCGAGCAGCAGTCTGAAGCATGAAGGTGCAGTTCAGCGGCGGTTACGCACGGACAGCTGCCGTGAGATTCCCGATCCGCATGATGATGGCTGCAGCTGCAGTGATGATGCTCACCTGCATGTTCCGGATGGATGTTTTCACAATCAAGGTCTGTGAAGGAGGCCGCGACGAACACCTCTCCGCTGCCGCTGCAAGTATGCACATCGAATCCTATGATACTTAGACAGTACCACAGAACGAGCAGCATAGCAGATATTTTCATCATTACTCCTTTCATACCAATCGGCAAATATATAAAATTATGCCGACAAAACAAAACAGGCACTTAAAATGCTGTAAATATCGACATTTTGTAGTATTTTTGTGCGCTTAGCGTCTAAGCAGATAGAACGGACTTTTAAAACATAGAAGTTATGAAGAATTTTATGAAGATGACCCTTGCGACCATATTGGGTCTTTTCGTTTTCAGTGTGATTTCAGTCTTCCTTATTGTGGCAGTTGCAGGTGCATTCGCTTCAATGGGCGACAAACAGCCGGTGATGCCTGCCTCGGCGGTGCTGAAGATAGACATGTCAACATTCACGCTGAGCGAGCAGAACGGTGAGGAGGATCCTTTCGCCATGTTTGCCGGAGGGTATGCCACAAACAGACTCGGAATATATAATGCAGTAAAGGCTGTCAACGCCGCCGCACTGGACCCTGCGGTCAAGTTCATATATATGACCCCTGACCCAGCAAGCGGAGGTATCGCTCAGATTGAGGAATTCAGGAAGGCCCTCGCCAACTTCCGGACAAGCGGAAAGGCCATTGTCTCATACATAGAGAACCCTACAAATGCCGGATACTATCTTGCATCGGTGTCCGACAAGGTCTATATGACTTCACATGACGGCGGGCTGAACATGTTCAACGGCCTGTCATCACAGATGATTTTCCTCAAGGACATACTCGACAGGCTCGGAATCAACATGCAGCTCATCCGACATGGAAAATATAAATCAGCCGGCGAGATGTATGTCAGGAATTCGTCGAGCAGGGAGAACCTCGAACAGAACACAGCGATGGTCAACTCCATGTGGGACAGCTGGGCTGCAGAAATCGCAGCTTCAAGAGAGATTACGGAAGAGCAGCTCAATTCCCTTCTCAACAATCTCGAACTCAACTTCCCTTCGGACTGGATGGAGCACGGCCTCGTCGATGAACTCTATACGAGGGAGGAGCTTGACCGCCAGCTCTGCGACCTTTTCGTTGCGGAAAAAGTGGAAGACGTAAAGACAATCTCCATTCAGGACTATGCGAAGCTGAAGAACACCGTGAACTATAAGGCGAAGAACAAGGTTGCCGTGATCTATGCCGAAGGCAACATCGTTGACGGCAATGCGAAGCATGGAGTGGCCGGCGACAGATTTGCACAGATCATATCCAAAGTAAGAAAAGATTCCACCGTCAAGGCCGTTGTCCTCAGAGTGAATTCTCCGGGCGGAAGCGTTCTTGCATCAGAAAAGATAAAGGCAGAGCTTGACCTTCTTCAGGAAAGAGTGCCGGTGATCGCATCATACGGCGACTACGCCGCTTCTGGAGGATACTGGATTTCGGCAAACTGCAGCAAGATTTATTCAGATGCAACCACTCTTACCGGTTCTATCGGAGTATTCAGCATGATTCCTGACGTCGGAAAGGCAGTCAAGGACAAGCTTCATGTGACAATCACCCCTGTGAACTCTAACAGCCACGCGGACATGTATGACGGACTCAGGGCCCTTAGTCCGGGCGAGGTAGCCTATATGCAGGCTTCTGTCGAAAGGATTTACGGAAGGTTCACCGAAATCGTCTCCGAAGGACGCGAGCTGCCGGTTGCAAGAGTTGACGAGATCGCGCAGGGAAGAGTGTGGACCGGAGCTGAGGCACTCGAAATCGGCCTTGTGGATGAGATCGGAACACTTGAGGATGCCATCAGGTACGCAGCCCTCTGCATAGACGGAGTCACAAGTGTCGAGAATGTTCAGATTGCTGAATATCCGAAGCCTCAGACTACGCTCGACATGCTGCTGGAATCCTTTGGAGCTGGTGAAAGCGTCTTTGCAGGAACCCCTCTCGAAAACGTGGAAGCGGCATTCAAGGATGTAAACGCCACTGAGACAGGAAAGGCCTATGCACGGCTTCCTTACGAAATCACTTTCAGATAATGTACAGATTCGAAATATGCGCCAACTCCGTTGCAAGCTGCAGGGCTGCACAGGAGGGCGGAGCTGACAGGGTGGAACTTTGCTCCGGTATTCCGGAGGGAGGTACCACCCCTTCTTTCGGCATGGTCCGTAATGCCAAGGAGGCAATCACGATAGGACTGAACGTAATCATAAGACCGCGTGGCGGAGACTTCCTCTATACTGAAGAGGAAGTGGCAGAGATGCTCTATGACATAGAGGCTGTCAAGAGCCTTGGAGCTGACGGTCTTGTGTTCGGATGTCTGACTGCTGACGGAAGTATAGACAAGGAAACCATGAAAATACTGATGAAGGCCGCAGGTGACACGCCCGTCACATTCCATAGGGCCTTCGACCACTGCTGCGACCCTTTCCAGGCTCTCGAGGACATAATCGGTCTCGGATGCAGGCGCATACTGACATCGGGATGCCGTCCCTCGGCCTATGAAGGTATGTCCCTGACCGCAGAACTGGTGAAGAAAGCAGGAGAACGGATCATCATAATGCCTGGATGCGGAGTGAACGAAGGGAACATTGCTGAAATAGCAAGGCTCACCGGCGCAAGAGAATTTCATTTCTCAGCCAGAGAGCCCGTCGAAAGCGGCATGCGCTATCGTAATCCTGAAGTCGTTATGGGAAAAGAAGCCGATCCGTATGGAACCGTGAGGACAACGGCCGCCAGAGTAGCAGCGACTATAGCCCCTTTGAGGTCTTGACAAGGCTCTCGCCCAGACCTATATCATATCCCTGAGAGAAGAATACGACCCTGTTGAAAGTATCTGCCAGCACGACAAGCGGCAGACGCCCACCTTTGTCAAGTTTCATTTCCGAGGCTATCATATCTCTCATCATCCCGTCTTTGTCGATACCGTAATGCACTGTTGAAGGCAGGTCAAAATCTTCCGGCCTGAATTTTCTGAAATCATCTTCTGTCGCAAAGACAATCAGAACAGGCCTTCCCCATTCTTCCAGTTCGGAGGCAACGGCAGATATGTCCATGAAGGCATGGTTGCTTGGTTCTGTGCCATAATCGACAAGAGCGACGGCGAAATAGCCACGGCCCGTTGTTTCGAGGACAGATTTCTCGACTTGCCGCGTCTGCCCGGAATCGCAAGAAGGAGCGTCACCCGCATCATTCTTAGCGGAAGGTATGATGCTCCCGTCAGGATGGCAGGAGAGGTATTTCATTTCCGAATCAAAGGAGCCGATGACGCGTATCTGATCGGCGACATCACGCATCACGAGGCTTCGGACAGTGGTCCTGCCTTCCTCAACGGTAAAGAATTCAACATCTGAAAAGACATTTCCACCAGCCATCCTCGAGCCGCTGACAAGCATATAGTAGCCGCAGTCCATCTGCCGCGCTTCCTTGAAAAGCGATGACCAGGTACCTTCATAATTCAGCAGCTGGAATCCGCCGTCGATGTATTTCGAGAGTGTGAAATGGGTCCTGTACTTCGGATCATCCAGAAGCGGAATCTCCTTGTATGAAAGTTTCAGCCATCCCTGAGGGGCAGAGGTCTGTTCCCTGGCATCGAAATCTACATCATAAACTTTGCCGTCCTCCGGGTCAACATATTTGAGGGCTCTTGTGACCGGATCCATCCAGGCCTGAACCTCAAGACTGCGGCACACCGCAACGAAGAAGATCTCCCTCGAACCTTTGTCCGCCAGTCTTGTCTCCCATACTCTGCGAGGGTCAAGCTGGACATACCTCAGACTGATGTCGTCATGCAGCGTCAGATTGTCCCTGCACCACGACACGAACAATGCGGGATCCCTCCGGAGAGAATCGGCAAGACTTTGCGGGATATTCTGTCGGAAATAAGCCCTGTATGGAGTCAGCAGCTCGGTGTCTATGCGCGGGCACAGCACATGGTCAACCGGGCACCCCTTTTCCGGAGTGTTATAAAGATGGTCATCAAGGATATACTTGGGAGTATCCCTGAGATCCTTGTCCGTCAATGATTCCAAAAGATCAAGTGCATGAGTCAATCTATCCATAGCGGCAGCTTCTTTCAGGAAAGAAGTGACCTCGGGATGATTTCCTCTTGAAGCTACCAGCAGATCTGCCATCCGTTCATCCTGATCCGTCCGTAAACGTCCGAATGTCCCGGCCCATTCCAAAGCCTCCTGGCGGTCGAAGAATGTCGCCACATACGAATTCCTGAGTGAGTCCTCATATTCCATACGGCGGCTGTTCTCCTCCCTCTGCTCATCGGTAACCTCCGGAAGCCCGGCATTTTCCACAGGAGGCACGATCTCCATCTCAAGATGAGGGATTTCCGATCCTTCCTCATGCTGCAGGGCTATGGTCACTGAAGCATCCTTGCCGTAAGTCACCTTGGCAAACCCGAAACGGCCGTCCTTGGCGGCATACACCATCATGTCTCCGATACCGGCAGTAAGTGCTGTCCTTCCCTGAGCGTCCGTGACCTTATATGCCACGCTGTTGAACTCCGAATAGTTATATATCTTATAGTCAACCTTGGCTCCTTCCACCGGATTGCCTTCCTTATCGATGACCTTCACCTCGACGGATGCGGATTCTGGTGCATAATGCTCTATGACGTTGATTTCCGTATAGTTCGGTGTCTCGCGAACCACCTCTTCCGGTCCATGGTACCGGCCGAACACATTGGTATGCATCAGCATTCCCCTGCTCGCGGGAGCATTGAACCACGCGAGATTCAGTACAGGTTCCGGCTCACAAGCACCGAGGAAGCACCATTCTCCGTCAACCCACGCCTCAACCCACGCATGATTGCTGTCGGTATGGGCCCATCTCGGTGTATAAACCTGACGTGCAGGAATGCCCACAGCTCTCAAGGCGGCCACAAGTAGAGTAGATTCCTCACCGCAGCGCCCGTAGGCCGTCTTTATAGTGGCAAGCGGAGAACTTGTCCGACGGTCCGAAGGCATATACACAGCCTTCTCATGGCACCAGTGATTCACTTCCAGAACCGCATCACGCATTGTCATGCCTTTGATGCGCGGAACAAGTCCGTCATAGAACACATAGCGCGAGCTGTCAAGATTCTCATTGTTGACCCGCACTGGCAGCACAAAATGCCTCATCTCCCTTTCAGGTACTGCCCTGCCCCACGACATTTCCTCAAGAGCCCTGCATGTGAGGCGGTAATGGTCGAGATAATATGAAGGGCTCTGATTCACAATGTCTCCCAAAGGCATGTATGCATACAGGAACTCCAACGCCTCCTTTTCATCGGCTGTGAGACCCATACCTTCAAGATCGATTCCAGCCGCGGACAGAATGCCGCTTCTTGCCTCAAAGTCTGTGTAAACTGTCTGCCTCAGGTCCTCATCAGCAATGAAATGACGTGAGCATCCGGTCAGGACAATCAGTCCTGAGATGAGAGTGAACAGAATTCTCTTCATAATGTCGTATCGGTTATTCTGATTATCCTTTCTGTAGAGCAGGTGACCTTGTATCTGTCATCGATCCTATGCCCGAGGACAGCTGCAATATGCTGAACTTCAGAAAGTCCGTCACGGCAGTCAACGGCAATGACGGCCCTGTCCTTCTGAATGACATCATATTTCATGTCGGCAAAGAAGTCGCTGACCTTCTTCTTCCCTTTCATACCGAAGGGGATGAACCAGTCGCCTGCATTCCATTTCCGGCATACAAAAGGAAAGGCAAGCCTGCCGGCATCGAAAATCAGACTCCCTGCCGGCTGCTTGAGAGACATTCCGGAAGTCAACGGAAGAATCTCCACGCGGAATGTTCTTCCATTGAAATGATATGTTCCGGCTCCTCTCACCACACATACAGGCTCCTCAGGTAAGGAGGCCTGTTCCTGCGTCTTGGGAAAAACCTTCAGTACGCCCCTGCCTGTGACTATCATGTAGTCATCGGACTCAAAACGCTTTCCTGAAAACGTGCGGTCCGACCCGATCAGCTTCTCGACTGAAGCTATGACAGCCGAATGAAAGCCATACGGCTCGAGCATATAATACAACAGGTACCGCCAGTGCCTCTCGCACTTCATGGCATCTATGTCCATGACCATATCCGCCTCGCCGTCATCATGACGGCAATATCTTTCTGCACGCCTGCTGCACCAGTCATCGACAATTTCAGCAGCCTCGGCAAAATATCCGGTCTCGCGATTGAGGGTACGCACAAACGAAGGATTGATCTTCTCGAAATGAGGAAATACCTCATTACGGATACGGTTGCGCTTATAGTCGGACATGGCGTTGGTGCTGTCCGTCCTGTACGGGATCTTCCACGCAAACACATAACCTTCGATTTCCTTGCGGGTCACAGTCAGAAGAGGCCTAAGGACCTTCACCTCGCCATGGGCATCTCGATACTGACCCACTTCCGACATTCCGGTGACCCCATGCAGCCCGGCGCCGCGCAGAAGATTGAGAATCAGCGTCTCGGCATTGTCATTGGCATTATGAGCCGTCATCACTCCGACGAAGCCATGTTCCCGGCACAATCCGGCGAACCATGAATAGCGGAGGTCGCGGGCCGCCATCTCGATGCTGACGCCATGTTTCAAGGCATACCCTTCCGTGTCGAAATCTGTCCTGAACATCTTCACCCCGGCCTTTTCAGCCCATGAAGCCACCATAGCCTCGTCACCGTCGCTTTCCTCTCCACGAAGGTGGAAGTTGCAATGGGCGATGGCAATGCGTCCTGCCCCGAAATGCCTGAGAGATAAGTCCGCCAGACACATCGAGTCTATCCCGCCGCTGACCGCCACCAAATAATCCGGAGCCTCCGGGCCACCAGCCGGCACGAGTTCATCCACAAGAGAAGAAGGGGCCGACCATTCAATGATCTGCCCCTCTATTCTATTCATCGTATGAGCGAAACGCTTGAGCATTACTTCTTGTTAGCGATGGTCCATGTGAATCCGAATGCAAGAGACTCCTTGAACTGTACACGTGCCTTTCCTTTCGAAAACGCATCGATATCCTTCTCATTCAGGATCATGATGGTGTCATCATAGATCAGATTTGTTGTAATTGTGAATGAGAAGTACTTTGCAAGCTTCCAGTCGATACGGTTATCCCAGTTGATACGAGGGCATTTTCCTCCGACCTCGTTCTGTCCAGCGAGGTAGTTGTAGAAGAGGACTACCTGTGTAGTGTACTTGAAGTTGTCATTGACGCTGAATCCGGCATCCATCTTGAGCTGGGCACCGAATTCGAATCTTGCGCCCTGATAGAAAGAACCGATCAATGCGTCGTCTTTCGAAGCCATTGCATCATCGAATTCCTTCTTCTGTGCATCCGAAAGGGCATCATAGTCTTTCCATTCAGGCTTGAGATTCATCGAATAAGCCTCCCTGTACTCCTCATTCCTCACGATCACATAACCACCGGTAAGAGGTGCGAAGTTGATGGAAAACCAGTTGAACGGCTTGTAATCGATACCGAGCGCAAGGTTGGTGTAGGCCGGAGCAAGGAAACCTGACTTGTTGACTCTGGCATCCTTCCAGAGCTGCTTGAGAACATCACGGTCGAGGTTATCCAGCTCTGTTCCGTCAGGATATGGATTTCCCGAAGGATCTGCAGATGGCACTGATGGAGTCTTATAATCGTATCCGGTAGTGAACTGAGACTTGAAGTCGTAGTTCGCGGAGAAATACAGATTCTTCATCTTCTCAGTCTTGTAGCCCCATTTGCTCTCAAGATAGATACGGTCCGTACTCTTCTGAAGAATAGGCTTCGACGAGGCATAAAGGAATCCGTAATCAAGCTGGAGACGGTTGTTCCAGAACATCTCATCCTTCTTCCAGTTGGCATTGGCATCGATGAATGCCGCCAGCGACAAGGTATTGTCACCACCGGCCGCCCAATTGGTGAGCGACGTCTGACCTACGTTGATCTGTGTCTTGAGATCCGTAGCCCAATACTGAGGCTCCGGCTCAGCGACCACAGCCTGTTCTGTTTCAGCAGCAGCCATAGCTGCCTGTGCGGCAACATCCTGTACGGTCTGAGCCGATGCCGCCAATGCAGCTGAAAAGCACAATATTGCAGTAATGATTCTTTTCATCTTCGCAGTCTTTTAAAGTATTAGTATGAAATGGCAAACAGGACTCTCTGGTGAGAAGGCTTGCCTGAATAGATGCACTTTCCTTCCTCGACGCATACCGCACTGTCAACAGGGATGCATCGGATGGTGGCCTTTGTCTCCTCCTTGATTTTCTCCTCGGTCTCCGGAGTTCCGTCCCAGTGGCAGAGAAGGAAGCCTCCCTTGGTGATCTCTTCCTTGAACTCTTCCCATGTGTCAACCTTGCGGATGCTCTCGTCGCGGAAGTTGAGGGCCTTGGCATAGATATTTGCCTGAATCTCATCGAGAAGCGCCGCAATCACGTCAGCAATTCCCTCCTGAGGATAAGATGCCTTCACACAGGTATCGCGACGTGCAAGCTCGACAGTGCCGTTCTCAAGGTCGCGTCCTCCCATCGCAAGACGCACAGGAACACCCTTGAGTTCCCACTCTGCGAACTTGAATCCCGGACGGAGAGTGTCCCGGCTGTCGATCTTCACGCTGATTCCCTTTGCCTCAAGCTCCTTCTTGAACGCATCCATCTTGTCGAGGATGCCGTTGTTGACAGCCTCGTCCTTGCCTGTGATAGGAACCATGACCACCTGGATAGGAGCAAGCTTAGGAGGAAGCACGAGACCGTTGTCATCTCCATGGGCCATGATGAGGGCACCCATAAGACGGGTCGAGACTCCCCATGAAGTAGCCCAGACATATTCCTGTCTGCCTTCCTTGTTGGTGAACTGCACGTCGAAAGCCTTTGCGAAGTTCTGACCGAGGAAGTGCGACGTACCGGCCTGGAGGGCCTTTCCGTCCTGCATCAGAGCCTCGATGGTCATCGTGTCGAGGGCTCCGGCGAAACGCTCGTTAGGACTCTTGTGGCCGACGACCACGGGTACCGCCATATAATTACGTGCGAAGTCCGCATATACATTCACCATCTTTTCCGTCTCTTCGATGGCCTCCTGCTGAGTGGCATGTGCAGTATGGCCCTCCTGCCAGAGGAATTCCGCCGTACGGAGGAAGAGGCGCGTACGCATTTCCCAGCGTACCACATTTGCCCACTGGTTGCAGAGGATCGGGAGGTCTCTCCATGAGGTCACCCAATTCTTGTATGTGTTCCAGATGATGGTCTCGGATGTAGGCCTCACGATGAGTTCCTCTTCAAGCTTCGCTGCAGGATCCACAACGACGCCCGGGCCGTCAGGATTTGCCATGAGCCTGTGATGGGTCACCACGGCACACTCCTTTGCGAATCCTTTCACATGCTCAGCCTCACGGCTGAGGAAAGACTTAGGGATGAAAAGCGGAAAATATGCGTTCTGATGACCTGTTTCCTTGAACATTCTGTCAAGTTCGTGCTGCATCTTCTCCCAGATTGCATAGCCGTAAGGCTTGATCACCATACAGCCCCTGACAGCCGAACGCTCGGCCAGGTCTGCCTTTACAACAAGATTGTCGTACCACTGCGAATAGTTGTCCGACCTCTTAGTTACCTCTTTTGCCATTGTATTTTTGGTTTTTATAGTTTTTATACGTAATATTGCGACTGAATGCACCTGTCTGTAAACGTGCTTTTCAAGCGGTACAATTATTGTAATGTCAAACAGGTTGCGAAGATACGAAATTATTATAAAATAATAAGGAGAAAATCTTATGAAAAAAAGTACTGTACTGATGATCGCGGCAGCTGTGATGCTATCAGCATGCGGTACAGCCGCCCAGATGGCCTCTTCCGACAGCGGGCAGAGGTTCAGTGACGGGATTTACAGCAGCGCCCCTTCCCTGAGGTCAAAAGCCGACAAGCTGGAAGAAAAGGCTGAGACCGACGCTCTTGTAGAGAGGACAAAAGCATCCGAGATATATCTTTTCGGTGACAAGAAGGACACCGTGATGATTCCGGACAACATGGCTGCGACGATAAAATACGACAGATCGATAGGAAGCACGGTCGTTTCCGTATATGAAAACCCTTACGACTGGCGGAACAACATCGACCCATGGAACTGCTATACACCTTACAGCGTAGGAAGTTCCTGGTACTGGAGCAGACATTACAATCCCTGGTACTACGGAGGAATCTGGGGAAGGCCGTACTGGAGATACGACCCATGGTACTACGGAGGATTCTATGACCCGTGGTATTTCAGCGGATGGTATGACCCTTGGTATTATGGCTATGCAGGATGGTATGACCCTTGGTACCACATGCATCCGCATTATGCAGGATGGTACGGAGGATGGTACGATCCTTACTGGGGACATCACCACAGGCCAGGATTCGGACCGGGTCATGGCGGACCTGGTCACAGGCCAGACGATGACAGGAAGCCGCGCGTCTATACAGGCACACGCCACAGCACTGGTTCAGACCGGATATTCTCCGGCACAAGCTCCCTCAGAGGCGGCAGTTCAGTGAGCAGCCGGCCTATAAACCGCAGCACATCATCATCTGCCTCAGCCGTGACGTCAAGGCCTTCAGGCGGAAAGAGCAGCATAACAAGGACATCTCCGGCAATCCGGGACAGACAGACCGCAGCATCGAAGAATCCTGCCACAGTCACTTCAAGACCGGCTTCGGAAAGAAATGCGGCAGTGACCAGGACAGCACCGGGAGGACGCACAGGCAGTGTCGCAAGACCTGCTTCCGGAAGTACAGCAAGACCGTCGTATGGCGGCACGACTTCAGGAAGAAGCGCGACGGTGTCAAGACCTTCAAACCACAGAAGGCCGGTGGTCAGCCCGCAGGGCACTGCTTCAGAGGGAACACACAACAGAGGTTTCAGCAGTTCTTCTTCAAGCAGCAGAAGTACAGGCGCGAGCCAGAGCAACAGGCCGCAACGCAACGAGAACACATACCGCAGCAACTCAGAGACAGTGAACAGAAGCACGTCTGACTATAACAGGTCGTCAAGTTCATCAAGCTTCAACAGAAGTTCATCTTCATCCGGAGGTTCGGCAACGAGATCGTCAGGCGGCGGTGGCGGAGGATTCAGCAGAAGCGGCGGTGGCGGAGGAGTGAGAAGATAAACACGAATAAATTATTTCTTATGAAAAAGACAGCAATCACAATTTTGCTTGCAGCAATGTCAATGGCAGCGACTTACGCACAGACAGCCTATGACGCATTGAGGTACAGCGAAAACAATTATGAGGGGACAGCGAGATCGGTGGCGATGGGCAATGCCTTCACCGCTTTGGGTGGAGATCTTGGAGCTGTCACCATCAATCCTGCAGGAAGCGCAGTGGCAAAATATTCACAGCTCACCCTGACTCCAGGACTGACATTCTCAGCCAATACGGTACAGGGTGTGTCACCCTTTGCCGACGGCAGTCTCCCGTATTTCGAGAGAGAGATGAGGAGCAGCATGACGAAAATGAGCCTGCCTGACATCGGAATCACCCTCAACTGGGACACAAAGCGCTCTTCCGGAGTCAAGAACTTCTCATTCGGATTTGTCGTGAACAGGACAAACAGCTGGAACGAAGATCTCTATGCCAACGGAACCAATTCGACAACGTCATTCATGGGTGCCGTTGCAGCGGCATCGACCGGGCTTCCGGCTTCCGGACTCGGCGCGGCTGACGCATACGACTACTACGACTGGCGTTCGGTCATAGGCTACCAGAGCGGCATGATTTCGCCTTTCGGAGGATTTGATGACGAATACGCTGGAGCATCCGAAGGCATATATGAGAACGACAACGGATACGACATCGCCCTTGCAGGCCCTATAGACCAGACATACGGAAGAAGCATCAATGGAAGCAAGTATGAATATCTATTCAACTTCGGCCTCAACATTTCCGACTTCCTTTATCTCGGAGCCAATTTGGGGGCGACCACGATCAGCTACACCGACACATGGTATTTCAAGGAAGCGGCCATCGACCCTGCCGATTTCGAGATCGGTCTGGACGGAGGTCAGACAATCTATTTCGACTCCATGAAATACAAGAACAGCTATAGCGCCGACGGCACCGGCATATTCGCAAAATTCGGATTCATTCTCACTCCAGGCTTCGGTCTGCGCATAGGAGGCGCCGTCCAGACTCCTGTCATGAACACGATAAACGAGACATGGTACGAAGAAGGTGAAGCCAATTTCTCGGACAACGGATACAGCGGTTCAGCATTCAGTCCTACCGGAAGTTACAGATACACGATGCGCTCCCCTTTCAGAGCCAACTTCGGTGCAGCCTATACGCTAAAGAACTTTGCCGTGGTGAGCCTTGACTATGAATTTGCAGACTACGGTCAGATGAGATACACGACCAGCGACTACGACAGGGAATATTTCGAAGAAGTGAACACCGAAATCAGAGAACGCTTCGGTGCTTCGCATATTCTCAGGGCGGGTCTGGAAGTAAAGCCTGTCAGCAGTTTCGCCATCAGAGCCGGCTACGGTCTGACCACCGGAGCAGAACTATATGACTATGAAGGAAATGCCCTGACCCCGAGCAAGACACAGAACATCTCATTCGGTCTCGGCTTCAGCTCGAAAGGCTCATTCTTCGCCGACCTCGCAGTGAGGACAACCCTCATGCCCGACGAATACATAATGCCGTACGAGGACTACATATACGACGCCAACGGCTACGTCCTCGAACCCGTTCCCGAATTAGTCAGCCGCCGTTCCCTCTGGAAGGCCCTCCTGACCTTCGGATTCCGATTCTAAGAAACTGTTTAAAATTTTATCATTTGAAATATTATGATGAATTTTCG
>CAYXMV010000038.1:0-15924 GCA_964466235.1 uncultured Muribaculaceae bacterium
ACACCGCACGTCTGTATGACGAGCTCGGAATGGCGGAATATCAGGCGATAGAGGTATTTGTGAAACTTTTTTAAGACTATGACAATGAAACCTACACTTTTGGTGCTCGCTGCCGGGATGGGCAGCAGATATGGAGGATTGAAGCAGCTTGACACTCTCGGTCCCAATGGAGAAACCATCATCGATTATTCCATCTATGATGCGGTACAGGCCGGATTCGGCAAAGTCGTATATATTGTTCGCGACTATTTCAAGGATGAAATGGAGAAAGACGTGAGGAGAAAGTACGGCAATGTGAAATGCATTGACGGAGAGCCTCTTCAGCTTGCATTCGTGAGTCAGGAACTTGACAGGATTCCTGAAGGATTCGTGTTGAATCCGGAAAGGCAGAAGCCGTGGGGAACCGCTCATGCCGTGCTTATGGGAAAGGAAGTCATCAACGAGCCGTTCGCTGTGATCAACGGTGATGACTTCTATGGTCGTGACTCTTTTCGGGTTCTCGCTGACTGGCTTCGTGCCCATGATGGTACGAAAGGGCATTATGCGCTCGTTGGCTTTGAACTTGAAAACACATTGTCAGAATCAGGCAAGGTTTCAAGAGGCATCGGAACCTCAAACTACAGCGGATATGTGAGCAGTGTGGTGGAACATCATGACATCGCCCGTGATGAGGACGGATGCATATATGGACGCAACAGTGTGACGGGTGCGGTCGTGCATCTCGCATCAAAATCCCTATGTTCGATGAATATGTGGGGATTCACTCCGGATTATTTTGAAAAGAGTGAAAGAGTATTCAGGGAATTCCTTGCCGAAAATGCAGGAGAACTCAAGTCTGAATTCTATATTCCTTATGTAATCGACAGCTTTATCAGAAATGATGAGGGCAGATGCAAACTCCTCAAGACTTCTTCAAGGTGGTTCGGCGTAACCTTCAAGGAGGACCGTCCGGGTGTCGTGGCTAAACTGAAGGAGTTTGCGGATTCAGGAGTCTATCCTTCCCCGCTTTATCGATAGATACATGATAAATGACACAATAAAATCTTAAAAACCATGAACAGCAACAAAACAAATTGGATCGCGGTACTGACTATGATCTTCCTCTTCGGAATGATCTCATTTGTGACAAACCTTGCCGCTCCGATCGGAACCATCTGGAAACAGGCTCCGGGAATCGAAGGCTCCAACGTATGGGGCATGATGGGTAATATGATGAACTTCCTCGCATATCTCTTCATGGGACTGCCTGCAGGAAAGTGCATAACGAGGTACGGATATAAAAAGACCACTCTTCTCGGTGTGGGCGTTGGTCTCGCAGGTGTATTCGTGCAGTTCCTTTCCGGTAAGGTGGGCATAGGAGTTTCTCTCGCAGGCCTTCCTGCCAACTTCTTCGTATATCTTCTCGGAGCGTTCGTCTGCGGATTCTCCGTATGTATTCTCAATACCGTGGTCAATCCGATGCTCAATATTCTCGGCGGGGGCGGCAACAGGGCCAATCAGTTCGTCCAGATCGGAGGTACATTCAACTCCCTCGTGGGAACACTCACACCTATGTTCGTAGGTGCCCTCATCGGCTCGGTGACTGCCGAAACTCAGATTGCTGATGTGAATGTCGTTCTCTTCATAGCTATGGGCGTGTTTGCCCTCACATTCCTCATCCTTCTCTTCGTACCTTTCGTAGAGCCGGAGCAGGAGACTTCAGACGCTACGGTGAAGGGACTTCTCCATTACAGACACCTTGTGTTCGGCGTCATCGCAATATTCCTGTATGTAGGCGTTGAGGTCGGTATCCCTGGAACATTGAATTTCTACCTCACAGATACCCTCGGAACCGAAAACGCAGTCACAACAGCAGGTTTTGTCGCGGGAACATACTGGTTCCTGATGCTTTGCGGCCGTTTCATCTCAAGCTTCATCAGCGGCAAGGTTTCGAGCCGTACCCAGCTTACAGTTACTTGTGCGGTTGCGATAGTGCTTGTGATCGCAGCAATGTTCACAGAGTCTGTCGTCGCTTCAATGCCTGTATTCACTGGTTCCGGATTCGGTATGGCTCAGGTTCCTCTTTCGGCACTCCTTCTCGTATGCTGCGGTCTCTGTACTTCTGTGATGTGGGGTACAATCTTCAACCTTTCTGTAGAGGGGCTCGGGAAGAATGCGGCCCTTGCTTCAGGCCTCTTCATGACAATGGTTGTGGGTGGCGGAGTGCTTCCGCTAATCCAGAATGCCATTGCCGACAGTGTGGGCTACATGGAGAGCTACTGGGTGATCGTTGCCGCTCTCGCATTCATGCTTTGGTTCGCAGTGTCCGGCTCTAAAGTGAAGAAGGCATAATGGCAAAGACAGTATTGGTATCCGGCGGTGCCGGCTATATCGGCAGTCATGTGACTGTCGAACTCATTGCAGCTGGTTATGATGTCGTTGTTGCCGACAATATGTCGAACTGCGACATGACCTGCTTCGAAGGCGTGAAGAAGATCACAGGTCGCGATGACATTCCATTCTATCAGATTGACTGCTGCGACTATGATTCAGTTGATCGTCTCTTCAATGAACGCACCATCGATGCCGTGATTCATTTTGCTGCATTCAAGGCTGTGGGCGAATCCGTTGCCGAGCCGCTGAAGTATTATCGCAACAATCTGGTGTCCTTCATCAACATCCTTGAGGCGGCGAATAGTCACGGCGGATGCAACGTCCTTTTCTCATCTTCGGCAACAGTATATGGTGAGGCGGAGGTTCTTCCTGTGACGGAGGAGACTCCGAGGATGCCGGCAATGTCTCCTTACGGAAACACCAAGACCATGTGTGAGGACATCCTTCGTGATACGGTATATGCAGCCTCGACCCGGGATGCTGCCATCAGGGGAATCGCTCTGCGATACTTCAACCCTATAGGAGCGCATCCGTCTGCACTCATCGGTGAACTGCCGCGCGGCGTCCCTAACAACCTCGTTCCGTTCATCACTCAGACCGCAATAGGAAAGCGTGAGTGCCTGAATATCTTTGGAAACGACTATCCGACAGAGGACGGCACCTGCCTCCGTGACTTTATTGACGTGGTTGACCTTGCAAAGGCCCATGTAGCTGCTGTGTCAAGAATGTTTGACGGCAAGATGAAGAAGGAATATGAGGTGTTCAATGTGGGAACAGGTCGTCCGGTTTCGGTCTATGAACTTGTGACGAAGTTCGAAAAGGTAAGCGGCGAAAAGCTTGAATACAGGTTTGTCGCAAGACGTGAGGGTGACGTGATGGCACTCTGGGCAGACACCGGATACGCAAACGAGGAACTCGGCTGGAAGGCAGAGCGCAGCCTTGAAGATACTCTTGCATCGGCCTGGGCATGGGAGAGGCATCTCGCCGGAAAATGAACCCTTATATGACGACAAGAACATAAATCATCAACAATTCAATTAATATGAAATTACGTTATCTATTATCAGTCCTCATGATTCCGATGCTGCTCAGTTGCCAGCCGGTGGATTCTGACGACAATAAGGTGGATCAGGACACCGAGGTGACCGACACCACCCAGACTCCTACTCCCGCACCGACTCCGGAACCGGAAGAGGAGCTCGCTCCTGAAATCAAGAGCGGAGACCGCGTCCTTGCTCCTAATCCGAATGTGGAGAAATTCGTCACTGAAGTGACATATCCTGATCATGACTACAGTTACTCACTCATTCTCGACTATTATGGCGGATACAACGGCAAACTTGCCGAAGGTGAGTCTGTGAAATCGGACAAGCCGAGCGAATACACCATCAGATGGACTGCCGACGAGGCTGCCGGCGACCTTCTGTTCGAACTCTGTGAGCCGGATTGGAAATATGAGCAGAAAGTATCTTCAGGCATGGCCTATGTGGATGTCACCAACCTTACCCCTGATGTCCATTACACTTACAAAGTGACATCGACAGTCACTGGTGCAGTCATGACAGAAGGTGAATTCGATACATACGGAAGCATCCGTCAGGTCTTTTTCAAGACAAGGGTGCGCAACGGCCGTGACCTTGGAGGCTGGCGGACCTATGACGGAAAGATGGTCAGATACCACAAGATTTTCCGTACGGGAAGATGGCAGAGCGGCACGATGAGCAACAGCGGCAAGAAAGCTATGATTGCCGAAGGCATAAAGGCTCAGCTCGACCTTCGAGGCACAAGCGATGTCCTTGATGCACCTGCTATAGACGGCATGGACTTCTGTGCTCCGATTATAGAGACGGGCGGTGATTCCATGCTCAAGGCAGAAGGTGGTGACAAGACCCGCCAGTGCATGCAGTTCGTGATAGACTGTATCAAGGCCGACAAGCCTGTGGTGTTCCATTGTTCGCTCGGCCGTGACCGCACCGGAACGCTCGCACTTGTCATCCTCGGACTTCTTGACGTAATCGAAGGAGATATTTCAAAGGAATACGAGGTTTCATATTTCTCTCCACGTGGATGGAGCATAGCTGAGTCCGAAACATACAAGATCTTCCAGAATACCCGTACGAAGTGGGCCTATAAACCTGCAGCCGAGTATCTCTGGACGTATGTCAAGGAAGGCGAACGTTTCTCTGACGGAGTCGAGAGGTATCTTCTCGAGATAGGCATATCGCAGGACGACATCGATGAATTCCGTGAACTCATGCTGGTTGAAGCACCTGTAGAGGAGTGACCGAGGACGGGCATGATCCGGATTGCGGACATGCAGCCGGAACGATGCCTGTTTTTTCATTATTAATTATATAGGACAGAGCAGCCATATATGTGTCAGATAAACATATATGGCTGCTCGATGTTTCTTCAGATGAAGGTCTCAGGCTCTTGGCAGGAATCCTTTCTCGATAAGCTTCTCGGCGATCTGCACCGCATTTGTGGCTGCACCCTTCCTGAGGTTGTCGGCCACGCACCAGAAGTTGAGACCGGACTTCACAGAAGGGTCGCGGCGGATGCGTCCCACGAACACGTCGTTCTTGCCCCATGCATAGAGCGGCATAGGATAGACATTGTTTGCAGGATCGTCCTGAAGGGTCACGCCAGGGGCCTCTTCCATCATCCTTCGTACATCCTCAAGAGTGAAATCCTTCTCGAATTCGAGGTTGATCGACTCCGAATGGCCTCCCTGGACCGGTACGCGGACCGTTGTCGGAGAAACACCAATGCTGTCGTCTCCGAAGATCTTGTGAGTCTCGTTGACCATCTTCATTTCTTCTTTGGTGTAGCCGGTTTCGAGGAATGAGTCGATATGAGGCAGGATGTTCTGGTCGATAGGATGCGGATAGACGGCGTCATATTCGCCCCATTTTCCTCCGGCGCGCTCTGCCGTCATCTGGTCCATGGCCTTATAGCCTGTGCCTGTAACCGATTGATATGTAGATACTACCACACGCTTGATCTTATATGCCTTATGGAGTGGCCAAAGCGGAAGGAGCATCTGGATGGTCGAACAGTTCGGATTTGCTATGATCATGTCATCTTCCTCGAGGACGTCACCGTTGATTTCCGGCACTACGAGCTTCTTGGTCGGGTCCATGCGCCACTGTGACGAGTTATCGACCACGCGGGTCCCGACTTCCGCAAACTTAGGTGCGAGTTCGACCGATGTTCCGCCACCTGCCGAGAAGAGTGCGAGGTCAGGGCGTGCCGCGATCGCATCCTCTGCGCTCACCACCGTCCATTCCTTGCCCTGGAATGTGATCTTGCGTCCGACTGATTTCGCTGAGGCTACCGGAAGAAGTTCCGTAACGGGAAAGTTCCTCTCCGCAAGCACCTCCAGCATTCTTGTGCCAACCAATCCTGTGGCACCCACTACTGCTACTTTCATATAATTATACAATAAATATTATTTTTTACAATTATAATAAGGCGCTTCAGCGCCGCGGCATCCGTGTCGGCAAGGGTCCGTAAGGAACCGCAGCAGACTGGGATCGCAGACCTTAGAGTGCAGCTTTGAGGTCTGCGATGAGATCATCCACATTTTCGATGCCGACCGAGAGACGGAGCATGTTAGGATATACTCCTGCCGCAACCTGTTCCTCAGGACTGAGCTGCGAATGTGTGGTCGATGCCGGATGCACGATGAGTGATTTGGCGTCGCCTACGCTGCCTACATGGAGAATGAGCTCCAGACGTGTCACTAAGGCTGCAGCCGCATCGAATCCGCCCTTCACACGGAAGGTGAGCACACCGCCGAAACCATGCTTGAGATACTTGCAGCCGAGTTCGTGATAAGGGTTGCTCTTCAGGCCCGGATAGTTCACACTCTCCACAGCCGGATGGTTCTCAAGGAATTCAGCCACAGCGAGTGCATTGCCACAACATCTTTCTGCCCTGAGCGAAAGGGTCTCGAGTCCCTGAAGCATCAGGAACGAATTGAAAGGAGATGCAGCCGGTCCGATATTGCGGAGTCCGTCAACGCGTACGCGTCCGGCAAAGGCAGCCGGCCCGAACACATCCTTATAGACAAGTCCGTGATAGCTTTCCGAAGGCGCTGCCAGCAGAGGGTATTTCTCTGCGGTCCAGTCGAAATTACCACCGTCAACCACCACACCGCCGAGAGCCGTGCCGTGGCCGCAGATCCATTTTGTGGCAGAGTGGACGGATACGTTTGCGCCCCACTCGAAAGGACGGAAGAGATAGCCTCCCATACCGAAAGTGTTGTCAACCATCACGCAGATGCCCTTGCGTCGTGCCATCTCTACAATCGGCTCATAATCAGGTATATTGAATGCCGGATTGCCGATATTTTCAAGGAAGATCGCCTTTGTGCGGCTGTCAACCAGAGCCTCGAGGTCTGAGACATGGTCGCTTGCTGCGAAACGCACCTCGATCCCCATGTCACGGAGTGTGATCGCGAACATCGTGAACGTACCTCCATAGAGGAAAGGCTGGGCCACGATGTTGTCACCGGGACCGCATATATTCGTTATCGTGAGAAAGACTGCTGACTGTCCGGAAGCCGTCGAAACAGCTGCCACACCTCCCTCAAGGGCAGCCATCCTCTTCTCGAACACCTCGTTGGTCGTGTTGGTGATTCTTGTGTATATGTTGCCCGGACGTTTGAGTTCGAAAAGTTCGGCGCCGTACTGCATGTCGTCAAATGTGTATGCGGTACTCTGATAGATAGGCACAGCCGTACCCTTCGAAACCGGATCTATCTCCTGCCCTGCCCTGACCTGCAGGGTCTCAAATTTATAGTTCTTACCGTCCATAGTTTTTTGTTGGGACCGACAGGCAGCTTTTTGCCGTTTTTACTGCCTGATGGTGCTGTTTTTTATAGTTTATTTATGTTTTTTGGGACCGACAGGCCGTTTTTTGCCTGTTTTATTGCCTGACGGTTGGTATATCGGATTTCTCCACTCCGGCCGTCGGCCTCCGGTACCTTAAACGATAATGTCGTTTAATACACCGGATGCTGTCTGGTATGCTCCTGCTCCTGCACCCTGAACCACGAGAGGTGAAGGATAAAAGTCGGTCTGTATGATTGCGCAGTTGTCTGTGCCGTTGAGGCTGAACAGAGGGTGATCTTCCGAAACGGCTTCAAGACCTGTCTTTGCACGGTATCCCAAAGGTGAGTTCTCATCCTTGACCAATGACGCCACGAAACGTTGTCTCAGCCCTTTTGATGCTGCTTCGTTGTAACGGGCAGCGAACATTTCCTCGTTCTCGGCAAGTCTTGCATAGAAGGCATCCACGTCCCCTTCAAAGAATTCGTCACCAAGAATAGGGAATATCTGCACATCCTTTTCGTCAAGGGCCACTCCTGCCTCACGCGAAAGTATGAGGAGCTTGCGGAGCACATCCCTTCCGCTGAGATCGAGGCGCGGATCAGGCTCGGTATAGCCGGCGTCCTGAGCTCTCTTGACGACCTCTGCGAAAGTACCTCCCTTACCTCCTGCATAATTGCTGAAGATGTAGTTGAGGGTGCCGCTGAGGACAGCTTCTATGCGGACTATCTCGTCACCGCTGTGGACGCTGCGTGAAATGGATTCAAGTATAGGCAGGGCTGCTCCCACAGTGGTCTCATATCGCAGGGTGGCACCGATCTCGATTGCAGCCTCCTTGAGTGCGGCATACTGGTCGTATGGCAGCGAGAAAGTTATCTTGTTGCATGCGACCACAGAATACCCCTTCTTGAACAGGTTCATATACTTGAATGCTATGTCAGCGGATGCAGTACAGTCAACGAACACTGAATTCTCAAGGGAAAGGGTGGCGAGCTGTGTGAAATATGCCTCGTCAGCCGAACTTTCTCCGGCGCTGAGCTGCTCCTTTATGTTGTCAAGGCTGAGTCCGTTCTTGTCGAGGATGAAGCGGCGGCTGTTGGACAGTCCGCACACATGGAGTCGTCGTCCCGTACGCTTCTCTATCTTCCCGCGGTTCTTCGCTATGATGTCAACCAATGCCCTTCCGACTGTTCCGAATCCGGCAATGAAGAGGTGGATGTCCTTTCCGCTCCTGCGGTCGAAGAACTCGTTGTGGATCGTGCGGATCGCAGCCTCAGCATCCTCGGAAGCGATGATTGCCGAAATGTTCCTTTCGGAAGAACCCTGTGCGGTTGCACGTACTGGGATGCTGTTGCGGCCGAGGGCTGCGAGCATGCGTCCTGTAGCCCCGGTCTGGTTGAGTACGTCGTCACCCACAAGGCAGACGATCGAAAAGCCCTTCTCCACCTTCAGAGGGTTGAGCTTTCCGAGAGAAATCTCGTATGCGAAACACCTGTCTGCCGCCTCACGTGCCTTCTCCGCATCTTTTTCAGATACGGCTATGCACATCGTATGTACCGACGAAGCCTGTGTTATGAGGATGATGTTTATGTCGTTCTGGCTCAATGTCTCGAAGAGACGGCTTGAGAATCCCGGGATTCCTACCATTCCGCTGCCTTCGAGGCTCAGAAGCGCTATGTTGTCCGAGTTGGAGATTCCGATGAGCTTGTCCTTGCTGCGAGGCGGATTCTTCTCGATAAGGGTTCCGGCAGCATCAGGATTGAAGGTGTCCTTTATATATATAGGAATACCCTCGGCGACTACAGGCTGGATGGTAGGCGGGTAGATGACCTTGGCGCCGAAATGCGAGAGCTCGAGAGCCGCCTTGTATGATATGTTGCTGATTGTGCGTGCTGTAGGCACGACCTTGGGGTTGGAGGTCATCATACCCGGCACATCTGTCCATATTTCGAGAATACGTGCCTTGCAGCCTACGGCATAGAGGGATGCAGTGTAGTCCGAACCTCCGCGTCCGAGCGTGGTCGTGCGGCCCTGCTTGTCCGAAGCGATGAAGCCCGGAAGCACGAAGAGCTGTGTGATGTTGTTCTTCTCGACCATCTCGTTCACACGCGAATATGTCTTCTGTGCATCGACCACATTCTTGCCGTTCTTGCTGACGGTGCGGACGATCTTTCTTGAATCTATCCATTTCGTGGCTATTCCTATCGAGGCAAGCTTTGTGGCGAGGATCTTTGTGGACCATAGTTCCCCAAATGACTGTATGGCGTCGAGGCTGGCAGGGGAGAGTTCTCCGAGAAGATACACTCCCTGTGCTATGCTCCTCAATGAGTCGAAAAGTTCGTCACATACCTCAATCGAATCATCATGCTTTTCGACCGGCAGAAGATTCCGGATGATCTCATGATGCTTTGTCTGAAGCATTTCTATGAGGTTTTTATAGCTCTCGTCGCGTTCTGAGGCCAATGTGCCTATCTTTATCAGAGTGTCCGTGCATCCGCTGATCGCCGATGCCACCAGTATGGTCCTGTCGCGATCCACAGCTTTAGCCACGATGTCGATCACCTTGGACATTTTTTCTGCGTCGGCAACCGATGTGCCTCCGAATTTCAGTACCTGCATATATAAGAAACAGTTTCTAATTATGGTAATAAAGGTTCAATAATCTCAGTAAGCTGGGCATTCTCAAGCAGGAAGCCGTCGTGACCGAACTTCGATGTAATCTCGCGATAGACTGCCCCCGGGATGTGGGAAGCGATGAATTTCTGCTCCTCCACAGGGAAAAGCCTGTCGCTGTCGATGCCTATCACGGTACATTCCGACCTTATGCTGCCGAGAGCCTTCTCCACGCCCCCTCGTCCACGTCCAACATTGTGGCTGTCAACAGATCCGCAGAGATAATGGTATGAATATGCATCGAATCTGTCAGCAAGTTTCTTTCCCTGATACCTCTGGTATGATCCAGCCCTCTCGGCAAAAATGCAGTCCTCGTCTTCTTCCCATTGCGTCGCATTATAGCCTTCATAGCTTCTGTATGAGAGAAGTGCAATGCTTCTCGCGCAGCTCAGCCCGGCTCTGCCTCCTTTGATACTGGTGCATCTGCGGAAAGTAGGGTCGGCCTCAAGTGCCATCCTCATGGACTCGTTGAACGCCGTGAGCCACGGGGTGACGCGTGATCCGCAGGCAATGTAAACCGCCTTCCTGATCACATCAGGCCGCATGATCGACCATTCTATAGACTGGAATCCTCCTATCGATCCTCCCACCATAAGGTCTATATGCTCTATGCCGAGATGCTGTCGTACAAGATCATTCGCACGTACTATGTCACGAACCGTAATTTTGGGAAAATCAAGAAAATATACCCGTTCTGTGTCTGGGTCTATGCTTGACGGACCTGATGACCCGTAAGGAGAACCGAGCATGTTGACACAGATGACGAAATATTTCTTTGTGTCGAACAGTCTGCCGGGGCCGACGAGTTCAGGCCACCAGCCCTCGGCGTCGGAGTTGGCTGTAAGCGCATGGCATATCCAGATGACCTTGCGTCTGTCACCTTTCTTCCACGGTCTTTCGGAATGGTGATAGGCCACTTTCATTCTTCTGATGCTGCCACCTGCCTCGAATTCGAAAATCCCTTCGTGTATGTATTCGTTTCTAACCATTTTGGGGACTACTCTGAAAAAACTCACAAATTTAACTAAAATTCCGAAAGATGTAAAAAATACATGAAAAGTGGAACTTTTGGCATAGAAAAGGTACAAAAAAGCAGTACCTTTGCAGAATATGATAGCTACACTTATAATATTACTTGTTTCGGCAATCCTTTTCGTCAGCGGAAAGGTGCGTTCGGATCTTGTGGCGCTCTGCGCCCTCCTGGCTTTGCTCCTGTGCCAGATCCTTACTCCGGCGGAGGCTCTTTCAGGATTTTCCAACACAACCGTGATAATGATGATCGGCCTGTTCATAGTGGGAGGCGGTATCTTCCAGACCGGCCTGGCCAAGATGATAGGCAGCAAGGTCATGACCCTCGCTGGCAACAGCGAACTAAGGCTCTTCCTTCTCGTGATGACAGTCACTGCGGCTATCGGAATGTTCGTCAGCAACACCGGTACGGTCGCCCTGATGCTTCCTATAGTGGTCAGCATGGCTGCAGCGGCTGGCACATCGTCACGCCGTCTGCTCATGCCTCTGGCATTCGCAAGCAGCATGGGAGGCATGATGACGCTCATCGGTACTCCGCCCAACCTTATCGTCAGCGATACTCTTGCCGCTGCGGGATATGAACCTCTCGGTTTCTTTTCATTCCTTCCGGTCGGCCTTGTTACCCTGATAGTCGGCATCCTCTATCTCCTTTCGATGACAAAGATATTCCTGTCGCCGAAAGAGAAATCCAAGGACAAGGGCAAGACGGTCAAGTCATTCAAGGAACTGGTGAACGAATACGGAGTGACGGACAACCTGTTCCGTGTCCACATCAAGTCTGAAAAATCACAGGCCATAGGCCGTTCCGTGGCTGAAATGAATATATATAGGGAATATGGAATCAATATTCTCGAACTTCGCCGCAGTACCGGTCAGAACAGATTTGTACGCACTGTGAATCAGCAGCTTGCCGCTCCAGATCTTGTCCTGAAGCAGGGAGATGTGCTCTATCTTTCCGGTGATCCCGAGCGTATAGAGAAATTTGTAGAGGACTATTCACTGAGGCTTCTCGACAAGCATACCGACGAGATCGACGGCAGTTCTTCAAACGCTTCCCTCGACTTCTTCGACATCGGTGTGGCCGAAATCCTCATCATGCCTTCTTCATCGATGATCAACCGCACCATAATTGAGGCGGGATTCCGCAGCAAGTTCAGCGTCAATGTCTTAGGTATCAGAAGAAAAAAGGATTATATACTTAACGATCTCGGAGGCCAGAAGATACATGACGGTGATGTGCTTCTCGTGCAGGGCGCATGGAAGGATATTGCCCGTCTCAAGAACGAGTCTTCCAACTGGGTGGTTCTCGGCGAACCTCTTCAGGATGCGGCCAAAGTCACCCTCGACTACAAGGCTCCTGTCGCTGCGGCTATTATGATAGGAATGATAGTCATGATGGTTGTTGACAGCATCCCTGTCGCCCCGGTGACTTCGGTCCTTCTTGCTGCAGTGCTCATGGTCATAACAGGATGCGTACGCAATGTCGAGGCGGCATACAAGACCATAAACTGGCAGACCATAGTCCTTTTTGCAGCCATGCTTCCGATGTCTATAGCCCTCGAAAAGACAGGCGTCTCGGAAATGATATCGGGAAGCATAGTGACCGGTCTCGGCGGCAGCGGTCCGCGTCTCCTCCTTGCGGGAATATATGCGGTGACTTCCCTGATGACCATCTTCATAAGCAACACGGTGACAGCCGTCCTCATGGCTCCTATTGCTCTACAGTGCGCGATGCAGATAGGTGTGAGCCCGGTTCCGTTCATGTTTGCGGTGACTGTTGCGGCCAGCATGTGCTTCGCCTCACCGTTCTCCACACCGCCTAACGCCCTCGTGATGTCGGCGGGCCAGTATTCATTCATGGACTATGTGAAGGTCGGCCTTCCTCTCCAGATTCTGATGGGAGTGGTCATGGTATTTGTACTGCCTCTCCTCTTCCCGTTCTAAAAGATCGACGGCTCCGAAATTTCGGGGCCGTCACCGTCGATGGCGCAACCTCTTTCTTAATATGAAAAAGATGTTATAGAAATTGTGGCCTGTGACAATTCTGAGATCAGTGGACGATAAATTACAACAGAATATATTTCAATGCGAAAAGCACGGCCAGAATGTATAGGGCCGGAGATAGTTTGCGGAAGTTTCCGCTGAGGACATTCACCACTACATAGCTGATGAAGCCAAGGAGGATTCCGTCGGCGATGGAATAGGCTAAAGGCATTACTGTTATCGTTATAAAGGCCGGTATCGCTTCGGAATAATCGTCAAGAGGGAGTTCCTTCACGGAACTGAACATCATCAGTCCCACGGTTATGAGGACAGGGGCCGTGGCTGCAGACGGTATCGCCAGGAAAAGGGGAGAGAAGAAGAGGGCTATGGCAAAACAGACGGCTACAGTAAAAGCCGTGAGTCCGCTTCTGCCGCCCTGAGCCACTCCGGATGACCCCTCTATCAATGTGCAGGCTGCAGATGTTCCGAATATGGCGGAGCAGAGTGTACTGAATGAATCGGATATGAATATTCTCTTGATTCCCGGTATCTTTCCGTCCTTGTCGGCAAATCCGCCTTTCATGCAGACTCCTACTGCCGATCCCGTAAGGCTGAAGAGATCGATGAACATAAATGAGAATACCACCACAAGCATGTCGGTGGTGAATATTTCTGCCCATTCGAATTTCCAGAATATAGGCTCCACAGACTGAGGTACAGATACAATTCCTTGATAATGAGTGATTCCCATCGGTATTCCGATGATGGTAGTGGCAAGTATCCCTATGAGCAGGCCTCCCTTTATATTCCTTATCACCAAGGCTGCTGTGATTGCCAGTCCTATCATCGCCAGAAGTCCGCTTCCTTCGGTTATGTTTCCGAGGCGTATGAGGGTTGAATCATCCTGTACGACAATGCCTGCATTCTGGAGGCCTACAAATGTGATGAACAGTCCGATACCTATCGTGATGGATTTCTTTATGGTGACAGGGATTGCGTTCACCATCGCCTCTCTGAGATCAGTCAGTGTAAGCAGAATCAGGATAAAGGATTCCACGAGGATGGCTGTGAGTGCGAACTGCCACGAATACCCCATTCCCAGACAGACCGTAAATACAAAAAATGCGTTGGGACCCATTGCCGGGGCTATTCCGAACGGCATCTTTGCCACAAATGCCACAAGGAGGCTTCCGATGATGGAGACTATGGCTGTTGTGGTGAACACTGCCCTCTGTGGCATGCCGTCTAATATTGAGAACAGGCTCGGATTGACGGCAAGAATATATGACATCGTCAGGAATGATGTGATTCCTGCAAAAATTTCAGTCCGTATGCTTGACCTTTGCGGATCAAATCCAAAAACCTTTTTCAACATATCCGTCATCTATGTTTGTTGTTAATCTATGATTGTGACGCTTGAAGGCATGTCATTCCCGAATCTCAGGACGGATGGTGCCAGAGTCAGACCTCCGTCCTTTCCTATTCTGAATCCTTTGGATCGGCCTGAACTGCGGCTGTACGTCGTCTGATGCATGGTCTATTCCATAGACCAGCACCTCTCCCGAAAGTTCACAGATGCAGTACAGATGTTTCGCGTCCTTGCCGAATTCCATGTGACGCGGACCGCTGCCCTCCGGACATTCAATGTCGCATACATGCGTCAGACCATCTTCAGAAAGACGAAGCAGTCTGATCATATCCGCTCCAAGGTCGGAAGCCAATATCCACTCACCGTTCCCCGGCATGACCCTGAGCTGGTGGATATGAGAACCTTCCTGTCTGCCTGCTACAGGCCCGCTCCCCATGAATGTAAGCTGCTGACACATACCGCCTATGCTGCCGTCATCCTCTATCGGGAAAACGCTCACCGAGCCACCGCTGTAGTCCGCAGTCATCATGAGACCTTTGTGCAGAAGCACAAAGCAGGGGTCATCCCCGGTCTCGCGCCTTTCCGCCGTCATCTCCATATCTGCTTCACCGTCCAGGACGAACGAATAAGCCCCGGAACCCATACCGGTCTCACTTACGGCATAGACATCCACGCTCCCGTCAGATCGCTTATTTGTCAATGCATACGATGCGTTACGTGCCTCGGCCGAAGCCTCCTCCTTAAATGCGTGGTCGTTCTCAATAGCTTCACTATCAAATGAATACACATAGATGTTGTCTCCATATGTCCCGACCACAATCCTGACTTCCTCCGACGGATTGCCGCAAGATGCCAGTCCCGACAAGGCCATCGCCGCCATAAAGATTCCCTTTTTCATAATCATGAATTTTCGCCAAAGGTACAAAAAACAAGGAGATGACATACGAAACTGCACCCATTGTTCATTTCCTATATTTTAGCTGCTTTATTATTTCTTCCTCTATAGCTGTCAGTAAGAGCATGACAGTTAGGACATAGCAACTGTAGGTTTTCCAGTCGATTGTCCCTATTGTTTCCATTTTTGTGGTGTAATTCTAATGGAATTTTCTTGTCTTGCCATGACGTGAGTCCGCAGCATTCACATATATGTTCTTTTATTCCTTCTTTTATAAGCCTGTTTTTTAGTTTGAAGGACTGGAAAGAAGAGTTATCTGTAAGGATATTCTCAATCGGTTTTGCTATGCAAGGTTTGAATTTAAGTCCAGAATTCCATCCTTGTCCGCGAAAATGAGAAGTGTCCAAGTTATATTTCTCGATAGCTATATGCATTAATTTATAGTTGCCGCCACATGGCTTGATTCCTAAATATCTGCACATTCCTGCAATGCTGACAGAGTTTCTGACGGCCTTTTCAAATTCTTTACGTGTTCTTTTCACTGTCATATCCTTATTTTTGTCAAAGATATGATTCCTTTGTGCCAAAATATATCACAATAAAAAATCCCTCTCAGAATAACTTCCAAGAGGAATCTGATGTGCCTCGGACGGGAATCGAACCCGTACGGCCATTTCTGGCCACGGGATTTTCTTGCTACTCCTGCTTTTGCACAGGCCGGCTTCATCCGTAATGTTAAGCCGTTGTAGTCTGGACTATTTCTTGAC
>CAYXMV010000039.1:0-15690 GCA_964466235.1 uncultured Muribaculaceae bacterium
CCTCCTTGTAGTTAAGGAACGCCACAACCTCCTTCTCAATATCAAGTTCAGGAGTCAATTCTCTTTTATATTCTATGCGGTTGGTCTCGGTCATATAAATATATAATGCATCATTAATTACTATTCTAATTGTCTCCTATAAACAGAATCCAATGTGTTTCCTTCTTTATCTTTCCATACAAGCCAGCCGTTGTTACTGCTGCCGATGCAGAAGTCTGCGGCAGTGCTTGGACTTGAGAATGTCTTGTCAGAGGTCAACAACAGTTTGTCACCTTCGATGGCAGTATATTCCAGTATCATCTTTTCACGCTTCTCTTTCCAGTTGAATGATGGCACCATAGTCTTGGCTATTACACTACCTTTCAGCACGGTAAAACCATTGGAACTATAAAAACCCTTTGCCTCGCAACCACGACCTTTGGTGAAGAACAGATGTTCGGCCTTGGGTTGTGACACCTCAAAGATATTACAGCCAATGAACGAAGCCAGAAACTTCACATCCTCAAAGAACTCGTCCATTGAATCCTGCTGATATTCGGGCAGATTGGGTGCCTTGGGTGTCTGTTTATTGTCGCTCAGTACGAATGCATTGGCCTTCTTTGCCTCGGCTATAGCCTTATGTTCCAAGTATTGCACATCGGCTTTGGTCATATCGGCATCTTTCGATACGAATATAAGTGCTTTTTGCCAAAATGCTTTCTTACTGTCATGGTCTTTCACCCGCTCACGGAAATTCTCGGTCTCGCCAATGTATGCTTGTGGCTTGGTCGCTTCATCCTCGCCAAGTAAGATGTAGAATGCAGGCTTTTGCAACTTCTCTTGCGTGTTCAGATAAGAAAGGTTTGAGCGTGGCACTATAAACATCTGGCAAATCTTATTGCTGATGAATGCATATTGAGTCCCTTTAGGATCTCCATCAATTAGATATGTGGTTACAGTTTTTCCCATAGTATTGGTATGTATATTGATATTATAGGATACTTTTTAACAGTTCCTGCCCTTTAGCGATACAATCATCTAATACTTCAATAATACTACTTAAATTCTTAGAAAGGCGTTTTCTGGATTTATTAATAGTCTGTTCGATTTTAGGCAGTGCATCAACTGCATCTTTAAAACTCATACTTCCAGTTTTTGCCACTGATACTGATTTAAGCAGTTCGTTGATAGAGTCATACTCTTCTTGCATATTTTCTTCACTATTGGCTATGGGGAGTGATTTCATTTTCACTCCATAATCAACCATCTTAAAGAAAGAAGATTGTAACAAAGGAGTCTTTTCCTCAAAAATAGTAGAAAGTTCGTCCATTCCTTTCGCTGTAGATACCATAATACCTTTAACTTGAGAGATATTAGAACGAGAAGGATTGATTATCTCTAATTTCTGAGTGTTAGTATTGAGTTTGTCATTATGTTTTGAGATAGCCTCTGCTAAGGTCAGACATATTGATGACACAATTGAAACTTCCTCTTCTAACAATTCCCTATAATCCAAAAATCCCAACTCTTCTATATTGTCGTCTTCTATTTTAAAAACATCGTGTTCTATTATAGACGGGAGAAGAGATGTTGATAATGATTTACAGTAAGAAATAAAAGCACTCTTATTTCTATTCCATGTTGACGGTTTAATGCCAATGTCTAATCTGTCCGAGAATATCTCGCAAAGGCCATCCATAGACTCTGCATTATCAATTTCCATAGCCTTTTCCAATGAACACAACCATCCTAATTTGTCAAATGAAGTATTGGGCAAAAGAATTTGAACTATGTATTTGTTTAATGCCCATGCTGCTCCCATCTCATTTAGACAGACCTCACTTTTTTTATAGTTATCTGAAATCATTAATAAAACTATATCAGCACAAGCTATATTATCTTGAATAAATTGAGGAATGCTTTCGCCTAAAAGTACTCCAGTATCTTCACGTGAGGTATATGCAATAACCTTAGATTCAATACCCATCCCCAGAAGAATCATTGAATCCACAAATTCATTTATCAACTCTTTGTCTTTTGATGCATGGCTGATAAATATCCTTTTCTTTGAAGAAGGCTGAGCTTGTGATATTGGTTCAATGGTTGATAGTTGTATTTTACCAAAATCACCTCGTTCCAATTTATCCATCAATACACAAAAGTCTTTACGAATACCTTGATAATTATTGTATAAGACAAAGCCATTCCCGGAATTATCAATGTATGCAAAATTAGCATACTCTTTGCAATCATCACCAAAATAACGGCTAAATAGGATACTATAGGCTTCGTACCATCTATGATATGCCTCTATTGTATCTCGTCGATTGGGCTCAGAAACTAAAGATTCGTAGTCTTTCCTAAGTTTCTTAAGGTTTTCGATTTCCTGTTCTATGTTTTGTGTCTTATCCATATTAATCAGTCACCTGTATTAACTCCCTATTATCATTTGTTCCACCTTGCGTTTGGCCTCTTCCAAAATCACCTGACCTTCTTCTCGTAATGTTTTTGCTCGATTGCGTAAGTTGATGACATAATTTACGACCTCTTGTTGCTTCTCCATTGAAGGAAGTGGAACATTGAAGTTTTCCAAGAAATCTACTGCTACCCGTTGTTGTCCTGCAGAACCTCCAAAGTACAGCTTGGCTGTTTGTCGAACAAGTTTCATATGAAGAAGAGCGTGAATGTACTCAATCAATAAATCTTCGTTTTTAGGTCTAATCACATGGAATTCTGTTGAGCCACAACCATAACCATTAGTTAACCCTTCGGCAATAGCAGATTTACCATTCTCCATACAAGGTGTTATCTTAGCCCAAAGCAAATCTCCTTCTTGAAAACGAGTAAAGCCTTTTGACTCTTCTGTAAAGCAGTCTTTATGCTCTGTTATTTCGGCATATATTTCATTAACAGATTCCATTGGAACAAACGATATTGGCATTTCTTTGTTCTGATTTGGAATTCTTGTGTTTGGATTAATATATGCCAAGTGTGACAAAGGAACATTCTCGTAGATTGTAGAATGCAGGGTTACTGCATCCTTGTATAAGCTAGGAGTATATCGTCCTTTGAGTTCCTTCTTTTGGACTACAAACATCCTGCTATTAAGGTCTATCTTAACTTTAGGTATAATTATTCCCAACTCTTTTAGAAGATAGCCGTCAATACTGTCCAAAAGTTGTTGAGCCTCGGCATCTTTTGTATGTTTGTGTTGTCTTCCATTATTCATTATTTCTACAATTTGTTTTTGTAGAGAAGGAGCTAATAATGGTATGGGAAAATTACCTACTTCTTCAAGATTTATATTTGCTCTGGCAACTGGACGCCTAATCCTTTCTATTATCTTTTGTCCAATATTTGTTTGTAGAAAAGCTTGAACATAATAGGGGTTAAGCGTGTCTTGCAAACGTACTGCGCAAATTGCTTGATTTATATTGGCTTCATAGTTGTATTTATATACTCCTATTTTGCCAATAGTTGCACCAACAATAGCTACGAGTAAATCTCCATTCCTCAATTGAGAATTAGCCATCAATGTTTTATGCACATTTTCTTTTAAATACAATAACTGTGAAAAGTTAATCTCATTTGTATCCGAGAAATCTCCACTTCTAAGGAATGGTATTCCATTGTTTATAATATAGGCTTCCCCTCCGCTTTTAGGAGTTATGCCAGAAAAAATACAAATACTTTCTTTTTTTAAGGTTGTGAGTTTTTCTGGCATAGATAAAAGTTTATGCCATAGCATACAGTATGATGGACGATTATAATGAGGGTCTAATCGCCTATCAATATCCGATTTGCGAACAATAAAGATTTTGTCCTTGTCTATATGTTGTGGTACTTGGTAGGTCATAATGTTTCAATAAACTTCTTCAATTCCTCACCAATAACATCCAATTCATTGGTAGTAGTCTTTTTACCTGTAGCATCATATCCGATATTCTCGGCAATTGCCATAAAGATTGGATAATCTGTCAACTCTTTCTGTTTTGCCTGCTGATATGCTTCTGTTAAGGTGCTTTTCAGTTCCTCAACTTTGGTTGCATATTCTGCAAGTAAATTCGCATTCCAAGATTTGTACTCCTCGGTTTTCTTAGCGTCAGTAGCCGAAATTTTCTGTTTACTCTTTATTTCGTTGGCTTTTTCTTTCTGCTTCTGTTTAACTTCTTTATCCCATGTTTGGCGATGTGCTAAATAGTCATTGTCGGAAAGTAACCTGCATTCAATACTTTTCTTGGTGTTTGCAAGTTGATCGGACTCTATCTTTGTCCACTTTTTCAAGAATAAAACAGAACTCTTCACGCCTGCACCATTTGCCATAAATGCTGTTTGTGGCATACTGACAACAGCGACAATACGGAACCAATCTTCAATTTGAGTTCTCACATATTGCATGCTGCTATTTGTCAAAATGCCATCGGGAAGAACAATGGCAAGATATCCACCTTCTTTCAAGAACTTATAATCTTGTTCTATAAAAAGCACCTCTGTACTTTGTCCGTCACGAGTATTTTGAGGTGGTGTGGCAACAGCTAGCCAATCTTCCTCTTTCTTGCCCAATTGATAGGTCTTCAAATATGCTTGTTCACTTTGTCGAACAGTGCTGCCAAATGGCGGATTTGTGATTATGAAATCAAATGTCCCGTATTTAAATCCTTGATTGTTGGTTTTTGCTATAATGGTTTCATCTGAAACGAGACCATCAGAAGTTATAACATTCGTATGTCCATCATCGTGAATAATCATATTCATCTTTGCAGCACGCGAAATCTGTTCACTAATCTCTATGCCATAAAGATTTTTTTCAGCAAAGTCGTGCCAATACTTAAACCACCTATCGTATTGCCTAACATCTTTTGCGTAGTTTGGATAAAGCTCTGTAGCTTTACTTCTAACTTTGTTTAATGCGTATAATAAAAAACCACCACTACCGCACGACGTGTCAAGCACCTTTGAATCATGCTCAATAGGTAGCACATCAACAATGAATTTTACAATTTCACGAGGTGTGAAATATTGACCGAAGTTTCCTCTAAAGAATGAACCCATAAACGTTTCAAAAGCACGTCCTTTACTATCGAGGTCTGTTTCTCCAAGATTAACACTCTCAAGATACCCCACAACGGTGCGTATCTTTTCAGGTGTCAAGCGAATATTGTCGCGAAAAACCTCTCTATCTTTTTTACGACCTTCTTCATATAATGCTATGACACGTTTATAGAGATTGTCATTCTCTATATGTCGTCTTTTGGTCTCGCTTTTCTCTACCTCCTTGGGCACAGTAATAATTTGAAAATCATATGGCTCACCCATTCGTCTAGGTTTACGCTCATCCCAAATTTTGCAGAATATAAGTTTGTCCAATTCATCGAATGCCTCTGACGGATTAAGTTGTCCGCCAGCCCATAGAGCTTCATGTGCTTGTTTAAACCTTCTGGTGAGTTCTGATTGGTCAATAATAGAAAGATCAAAGAAACGTTGCTTACCAGACTCTTCTGGCAAATATTCAGCTTCATAGACATATTTATAAGAAGCTACATTAGAAACTCCAAATTGCGGTATATCTGGCAACTGGTTTCTTGAGTTTGATGTTTGATCAACTTCAAAGAAGTCAGATTTGATACCCGAAGTCACCCAAACATACTTTACTTCACCTGCCATAGCAAAAGCATAACTATATGCCTGATCTATCGCATGTTGAAACTCAGCTTCGCTCACTTCTTGCTTCTTACATTCTACCAGAATATAAGGGACTAAACACATGTCGTCTTTATATACTACGATATCTGCTTCTTTCGTTTCACTTCCCATTGGAACTAAAACGAACTGCTTAATACGATTCTCCGGATACCTATAATCGAGGATAAGGCGCAGAAAAGTCTCCGCTTGTACTTTCTCTTCCGGATTATTGTAGTTGCGTTGTTTATTTTGATTTGTATATGTTATTCTTGACATCTCTTTATCAAAAGAAATGAGTCCTTTCTCAATGCCGATTTTAATATAATCTTTCATATTTATTCTAATTGGACACCCTTAATGATTATTGTTTTGTAACAACTATCAATTCTCTAGCATCTACATTCAGTACTTGCGCAATCGTTATAAGCATTTCCAAAGACGGCTGTATCTTATTTGAACACCATTTGGAAACTGTTGAGGGATCTTTGCCGAGTTGCTCAGCCAGCCATTTGCCCGTTTTCTTCTGCTCTACCAGAACTACTTTCAATCTATTTAAATCTTGCATGGATTTAACATTTAATTGGTATCTCATGCAAATATAATGATTGTCTTTAATAATTGCATCATAACTAAAAACCTTTTATCCGACAAATTTATCGCTCAGATGTGCCATAGTACAGAACACGCATTGTTTAGTACATCCAATATGTGAATTCCTCCGTGTACGTGACACGTACACACATCTTGCAATCTGGACTAACGCTCAGATGAAAACGCTGCCGGAAGAGGTGTTTTGAAATCCTGAAAAATAACGGTTTTCCGGAGCATTTTTAACCTAAAAAGCGGTAAAATTTGGAGGGAGGAAGCGCTGCGAATAACTTTGCGAACACATGAATGTGCTAACACATAAACATATCTGCATATTGACATATTCACGCATTCACACATAAACATACCCGCACATTAACACATACTCACACAGGCGTATACACACATTCGCATATTGACGCATTAACATAAAAACACATTTACATATGGGACAGTTAGAAGATTTTCGTGCATCGTTGAAGAGGAAAGATTCGGCGGTGAGCAGTGAGGGAGAGATCCCGGTAAAGAGTATCGCAAAGGCGAAACGGGAGAAGACGAAAAGAAGGACGCTCGGGGTGTCCGGAGAGCTTCATCTTGAGTTGAAGGCACTCAGTGTCTGGAGGATTAAAAATTACCCAGAAGCAAGTTCTGGAATTACCGACACTATTCAGGAGATGATGAAGGTGTATTACAAAAAGTATCCGGATGCTAAGAAGTTTGTGGATGAGGGTTTCCCCGAGATTTCAGTCGATTGCGACCGCAGCGCGGACGCAATATGATCAAGAACAGTCTGCATTGGAGGATTACCGGAAAAACGATAGTTTTTCCATATATTTGTGGCATGGAATATCTGTCAAAGCAACGATACGACGAGATTGCGACCGAGTTGAATCATCTTATCGACGTGGTCTATCCCAAGGTGAGGGAGGACCTCGCCGAGACCAGCGCACAGGGAGACCGGAGCGAGAATGCAGGATACCGTGAGGCAAGGCGGAAACAGGCCAGGACCATCAGCCGGATCCGTTTCCTGCAGAGGGTTCTGGAGCATTCCAGGGTGATTGACCCAGACGTCCTTCCAAAAGACAGAGTATGCCTTCTGAGCCGGGTAGAGTTCACCGACCTCTCCACAGACACCCGGATGCAGTTCCAGATAGTCAGCCCGCACGAGATGGATCTCGAGACCGGCAAGATTTCGCTGAAGTCGCCGATTGGCGCCGCCCTGATGGGCAGGAAGGTCGGCGAAACAGCCGAGGCGCAGGTTCCTGCCGGAACACTGCGCCTGAGAATAGAAAGCATCACCTTTGACTGAGGGTGATGGTCCGGTCATAGTCCTAAATAGAACTTCCGAGAGGATCTTGCATGTCTTGACAGGGTAATCGTCATTGATTCCGATTCCTGAAGAACATTCAGATAAAGATACGCGGTATTGATATTGACATGTCTGGCCTGAATGTCACTCATAAGTTCCTTTCTCATATCAGAAAAAATATTCTGTAATTGTGCAAGTCGCGGTTCAAGACCACGTAATTGCTCGAAATCTCCGGTGGAAATCGTTACCATGTAGTCGGCCATACATTCTTTCAATGCATCCTTCTGCGGCCGGAACTCTGTTATGTATTTTACGGTGAGAGGCGTGAAGTTGTTATCGACATGGTCGTATGCAGGCTCACAGATGCGTCTGATTGAATAATAAAGCTGCTCCAGCTCATTGAACGATGCGAAAAACCAGGCATTCTTGACCATGGCCAGGTCCTTGTCGATCCTGCGCATACATATTGTCTCCTTGCGACGGAGATTCTTCATCTTCTCCTTCTCGTCCTTCAGATCATAGAAGGATCTGCGGAGTTTCTTCACGTCATCCTTCATCAGGCCTTCAGTAATGTTGTCATAATGATAGACAATGTTGGCAAGTACGTGATTTTCATTTGTTCTGAAGTAGTTGCTGAGCAGATTCCATGTATCTTCCTTGTCATTTGAATTGAGGATCGCACGGAAGGTCCTGTCTCCGCTTTCCTCATCGTTCTTGAGCTTGTACTTTACATTGCTGTGGATCATCACACCGAGTCCCACTATCACTATGATGATTGCAGCCACAGTTCCTCCGAAATGCATTACCAGAGCTATAAGGAAGGCTGCAGTAAATGCTATTCCGGCTGTCATGAACCATCCTCCGATTACTGAAAGTACGCCCGTTACGCGATATACGGCACTCTCGCGGCTCCAGGCTCTGTCTGCCAATGATGTACCCATCGCCACCATAAATGTGACATATGTAGTCGAGAGCGGGAGTTTCAAAGATGTTCCAAGAGCGATAAGAAGAGAGGATACCACAAGGTTTACCGACGCACGCACAAGGTCGTAGGCAGCTCCTTCCTCCATCTCGATTTCAGAGTTATCGAATCTCCTGTCAATCCAGTTCCTGACTGATTCCGGCGTATGTCTTATGAGAAGATTTGCTGTAACATTTGCCCATCTGACAATGCTGCGTGCCACTCTTGATGAGCCGAACATCTCTTCTCCTTCATCCTGCTTGGCAAGATTGATCTCTGTCTTTGTGACATTATGTGCCTTCTTTGACGTCGCAAGGGAAATGACCATAATGACTCCCGCCATGGCCAGGAAAATGAAAGGAGTGCGCGCCTCTCCGTTCAGGGCTCCCATCATGTGTGTCGAAGGGTCTCCTGCCCCTGCGGACTTCCAATCAAGGAATGATTCATAGCCGGCGAGAGGCACTCCTATGAAGTTCACAAGGTCATTTCCAGCAAATGCAGTGGCAAGCGCAAATGTACCGACAAGCACTATGACTTTCAACACATTGACCTTACACCAGTGCAGGATCTGCATCAGAATGGTGAATAGCACAAAGCATCCTCCGAGTATAAACCATGTATTTTCTGCAATCCAATGTTTTATATCGGCATTCATGAACGACATTGTCTTGATGCCCTTGAGAAGCATGAAATATATGATGCAGGTCACGGCTATTCCACCGAAGATTCCGATCTTCCATTTCAGTTTGCCGGAATACCTGAAGGTAAATATGAGTCTTGTAATCCATTGCACCACAGCTCCGACCGTAAAGGCAATCGCTACAGAAACAAATATTCCGACGATGACTGAGAGCGCTTTTGATGTATTCAGGTAATCAGAAAATCCCAATGCTCCCTCTCCGCTGTTCATCTTAAGAAGGGCAAATGCGAATGAGGCGCCAAGAAGTTCAAACACCATTGACACCGTGGTCGAAGTCGGCATTCCGAGCGAGTTGAACGCATCAAGGAGAATTATGTCCGTTACCATGACGGCTAAGAAAATATACATCAGCTCGCTGAATGCGAAATGTTCCGGCTGAAAGATACCGTGCCGGGCAATGTCCATCATTCCGTTGCTCATCGTGGCTCCGCAGAACACACCAAGGGCTGCCACGATGATTGCTGTGCGGAACTTTGCTGCCTTTGCTCCTACCGCTGAATTCAGGAAGTTCACTGCATCGTTGCTGACTCCTACCCACAGATCAGAGACCGCAAGGGTAAAAAGGAAGATGACAAAGCATAGATAAATCCATTCCATAATAATATTCTTAAATTCAAAATCGCCGCAAAATTATCATCCTTATATTTCATCGGGATTTCGTATATGTTACATATCCATTAAATTTTTGACCCGAATGCTTCCGGAACTTCAGTTTTCTGTATTTTTGCCGGACAATTGAGAAACTGTTTAAAATTTTATCATTTGAAATATTATGATGAATTTTCGAGTAGATTTTTTCTGTTTTCAGAGGAGGATAGCGGTGCTATCTGACGAGGAAAAGAGGAAAAATATGCCGAAAAGGCGCATAATAGGCAAATAGATTTATTCAGTTTCAACAATTAATGATTTTTCGGAGAAAAATTTAAACAGTTTCTGAGATGATCATATGGAACGCATACTTATCATAGATGACGAAGAGACCCTGTGTGAAGTCCTTCAGCTTAACCTTGAAAACGAAGGATACGAGGCTGATGTGGCATATAGCGCCGAACAGGCTCTGGAGATGGATCTGCGTAATTATTCGTTGATCCTTCTCGATATAATGATGGGAGAGATGAACGGGATAAAGTTCGCCAAGACCCTCAAGAAGAATCCTGATACGGCATCGGTTCCTATCATATTCTGTACTGCACGCGACACCGAGGATGATATGATACTCGGTCTTAATCTCGGTGCAGATGATTATATCACCAAGCCGTACAGCATCCGTAATGTTCTTGCGAGAATAAAGAGCGTACTGCGTCGAAGCAGCGGAGGGAAGGCCCCGGAAAAGACCAATGTGATCAATGTGGAGGGGCTCCGCATCGATCTGAATCTGAAGCAATGCAGTGTGGATGGAGAAGTCGTGAAACTTACGAAGAAGGAATTCGGGATTCTCGCATATCTGGTATCAAATATGGGTAAGATATGCTCTCGCGAACAGATTCTTTCAAGTGTCTGGACTGATGAGGTGATAGTGCTGGACCGCACAATTGACGTCAATATAACCAGACTGCGCCAGAAGATAGGCAGATATGGTGCATGTATAATCACAAGATCGGGATTCGGATATGGATTTCAGAAATAGACCTTCCTATCATAAAAGGATATTCCTCTTCCTTCTGGCATTTTCATGGTCAATTGTGATATGCTTCGTCTGCTTTCAGTATTTCAGGGAGCGGGAATTCAAGTCAGAATATCTGAACGCCCAGCTTCAACTGATCAACAGGCATAATCTCGAACTGATGGAAAAAGGAAGTCCTGCAGCCGACAGCCTGACAGCCAGGACCTATCCGTTTGAGGAAATCCGCATCACACTCCTTACTGATGACGGAAAGGTCATCTTCGACAACATGCTCGATGCCGGACATATGGACAATCATCTCAGTCGTCCGGAAATCATAGGAGCGATAAATGACGGTAGTGATTACAATATAGGCAGACGTTCTGCAAGTGACGGGAGGCAGTATTTCTATTCTGCAACCAAAGGAAAGAACCATATCCTAAGAAGTGCCATACCATATTCCTCTGATCTGAGTGAGATGCTCAGACCTGACAGAGTGTTTCTCCTGATCATGCTCGGATTCAGCGTCATCATGAGCATCATAGGATTTTTTGCAACCAGAAGGCTCGGCAAGAACATCGAGGATCTGAATGTACTTGCCGAAAAGGCGATGAAACGTCAGCTTACCAACAACATCAATCACGAGCTCAAGACACCGGTCGCGTCAATGAATGTATGCCTTGAGACCCTTCTCTCCGGCATAGAACTTCATGAGTCCAAAAGGACTGAACTCATAGAAAGATGTTATGCTCACAACATCCGGCTCAGACGACTTCTTGACGACATTTCTCTCATCACAAGGATGGAAGACGGAGGACGTCTCATCGAAAAGGAAGAGGTATCGCTGAACAGGCTGATACAGGAAATAGAGGAAGAACTGCAGATGATGCCGGAGGAAGAGCGGATGAATCTTCATGTCGATTTCACTGAAGAGGTCAACATTAACGGGAACACATCTCTGATAGGCTCTATCTTCCGCAACCTTACGGAAAACTCAATTGCATATTCCGAGGGACATAACATATATATAAGTCTCATCCGGAATGACGGCAGAACGGTCCGACTGCGCTATGAGGATGACGGTCAAGGAATAGCGCCAAAGCACCTGCCGCACCTGTTCGAGCGTTTCTACAGGGTTGACAAGGGGCGTTCGCGCAAGAAAGGCGGAACCGGTCTGGGACTTGCCATCGTAAAGCATGCGGTTCTGTTCCACGGCGGTGACATCTCAGTCTGCAACAGACCCGAAGGAGGGCTGCGTTTCGACTTTTCCCTTAATATTTCTTGAGCCGGTTTTCTGTCAGCCGTTTGCGGACAGGGAGGGGGCATGAGATTCTATGGACCAAGAATGCCACTGAAGTGATAAGACCTATAAAGGAAGAAGCAGTGTATTTGAAAATCCCGACAGGTTCAGATGATATCTGAATGATTCGGGATAGTTGGTTAGACTTTGATGTGGATTTCATAGTCCACATTATTTTCCTGTCAACCAATCATAAGCAGGAATAATATGGCACAATAAGCCTATTCTCCAAACAGAAAAGGTAAAAAAGCATATTCGTCGGAAACAATGAAATAGACACCACGATTATTGGGCATCAGGTTCTCCTCGTGATAGATCCGCTGATCAAATAGGAATGCAATGGGTTTTCCAAGAACATCATTAACTGCCTTGGATAAATCTGAAAACTGCGTCAGAGTATATCTATTGCATTCCTTCTCTTTTGGTTCGAGAAGTATAAATTCACAATCCTTGTACTTTGCTGCATAGAAATCAAAGCCAATCAGGGCTTTCGCATAAGCACCTTTTATCACGGCTCGATCCATTTTGCTGATCTCCAGTTTTATTCCCTCCAATGCAATATTCATATCCTTTTCCATGCAGCCTGCTCGATTTCATACAATGTAAAACCTGCGCAAGTTAGTGATAAAACTCAATGTAGCAAATATAAATGACAATGATTTTATGTCCTTCCATTTTATACTCTATTTATCAGTTACCGGGCGAGAATCGGTAGTCGCTCTTGTTTGTAATAATCTTCAACATAGCAATCTGTGTTTAGTTTGTTGTTTATCTGTTTAATATGTCCCAGAACTCTTGCGGCAGACTCACATTGGAAAGTTTAGTCGCATCTCGGAACATAGGAGCAATCTCGCTTGGCCTTCTACAACCTCCACCGCAGCCAATAGGAGTTACAAGGAAGTGCAGTTCAGGATGCTCGATTGCGTACTGGGTAAAAGTCTTGACCGATTGTCGAATCTCTTTGAGTCCAATTACACCGCCAATAGTCGGAATGGCGTATGATTGTCCCTGACGACCTTCACGCTGTCCCATAACAGCTCCAAAGTTTTCAAGTGCAAAATTCGAAGCACCGTCAAAATGTCGTCCCGAATTACGACAGCCGAAGACAAAGATTTCGTTCTCTTTGAGCATGTCAATCCATTCAGGTGTAACATTCTGTTTACTCGTTTGGGGAAGAGTCGTTTCCTGCATTTTATCGCTACTCTTACTCAAGGCGATTAACCGATTAAGTATATCTTTCATTTGTTGCTATATTTATGCGTAAAATTCACACAATTAAAAATTTTGCCAAAAATATAAGGTGTGCCCACAGCTTTATACATGTCGTGTTCCATCTATTTCTGCATTTTTCCATCAGTTGTGAAAATCACATTATTCTCCTCGTCGCCATCGACCTCAGCCATCAGGAGATCCTTCGAAATCATCGTTATATCTGAATAAATCGCAGGAATAACCATCTTTCCACTTCTGGAATCCATCACACCGTGACAATTATAATCAACCATCACTTCGACAAGGAATGGGTGCAGTTCATATTCATCTGCCACATCATCGTGATATTTGACCATATACTTCAGCGGCCAGGTCTGATCAATCACGAATGGCAAGATAACCTCGCCATCAAATGAGACCAACTGCTTGACTCCCTTCAGCGTAAGATATGCACTATTTTCACTCGAATTAGAACGGACATTATCATATACGGGATCAAAAATGATACTCAGATCAGCATCAGCCAGTCCACATTTTCCGTCCTTCCTGATATACCAGGTAGTCTCCCCTTGGGCCTTGAATATACGTGAATATTCTATAGGAAGCTTCATATTACCCAGGCTGTCAATTGCTCCATACTTATTCGTCTGACCATCAACCAGAACGCATACTCCATCTTCAAATATATAGTCATAACCTACTACATAATCATACTCCGCAGGGATAACCATTTCATTACCACGATTGATGAAACCTACCTTTCCGTTATCGGCGACGACAGCAGCAAGTCCTTCTGAGAAATGCCAGGCACGCTTATATTGACCGTCAATTACAACTCTACCGGTATTTACATTCAGGTAGCCTCTCTTGCCCTCCTTATCGCAGAATACAGTCAGTGAATCCCTTTCCGGAACACCGGAAATCCATCGAACCTTTGGCGACAGCCTTTCATCAGTAATCTTATTGTATGTCGCAGCCTGATTGTTGCTGAAATGGCGGATCTCGATATTCTTCCCCAGATCCTTGTCGCCCCATTTGTAATGTGTAAGGCCGAGATGGTCCTTGCAGGTATCGATCAAAGCCTCGCCCAACTGTATCGTGAATACAATTGCAAAAATTGCCAGGCCTGCCTTCCAGCAGAAATTGAACGGTTTCCTGAACTTATCCCAGATCTGACTTAAACGAACAGCCCCAACCTTAGTGAGGAATCTCCTGAATTTTGATTTCTTTTCCATATTGATTTTAGATTTTATCAATATAGAGTCTATATTTCGGGGAATCTATCAGTCGAGGGTAGAATTTTTCATGGCTGTTCTGCTGTTGATTAGCAGACTAACCGTGATTACGGAAATGGTCATCGCTATTGCCAATGCAGATATTGAATGCGCCCCCAACTTCTTTTTAGATGCCCTTTCACGATGTGGCAGATTCATATCCTGTAACGCCTTGCCAAGTACATCATCCTTTGCCAAAGAGAGGATGCATCCATCCCCTCCATCCTCCATCTTCTAACCACTGCAAGGAGGTCTTGTCATTTCCGACGAGGCAGTCAATTTACGACTTTACTACTTTGGCAAAGCGCAGGGTCAAGTTTTACAATCCTTTTTAATTTTGCCCATAGGCAAGTCATAAACTATTGAGTATATATACTACAAAGTTCTATCACTTTGTCAATAAAAGTTTCAACACCTGTTGTCGCATTCTCCATGATATGCTCATAGCCCTCTGGGAAATGGTCGCCATACGGGTCATATGCTTCTCCGGGATTGATAATAAATTTGGGAACAGAATGGTGCGGATACCTGACCAAACTCGCTGCCGGCTGAACGGTTAACGAAGTGCCTATAACCAAAAATATATCTGCGTTACGAACAACGTCAACAGCCTTATCAAATCCTGAAACATACTCGCCAAACCAAACGATATAGGGGCGAAGCTGCGAACCATCTGCCGCCTTGTCACCGATGCGAATAGGTACATCCAACGGCAGTTCCTTAATGCAGTCGGGATTGTTCCTGTCGTTAGATGATGTTACCTTTGCCAACTCTCCGTGCAAGTGTATAACATTGCTACTTCCTGCTCGCTCGTGAAGATTATCGACATTCTGAGTGATGATTGTTACATCGTGCCACTTTTCGAGTTCGGCAATCAACTTATGGGCGTGATTGGGCTCGACTTCTAAAAGTCTTTTGCGGCGCATATTGTAGAACTCTAACACGGCTTCCGGGTCTTCGTAGAATCCTGCTGCACTTGCAAGTCTTTTCCAATCGTATTGCTTCCACAGTCCATCCTTATCGCGAAAAGTAGCCAATCCACTCTCTGCACTCATACCTGCGCCACTCAATACAACTATATG
>CAYXMV010000040.1:0-15519 GCA_964466235.1 uncultured Muribaculaceae bacterium
AAGTAGCCAATCCACTCTCTGCACTCATACCTGCGCCACTCAATACAACTATATGCTGTCGCAGTGGCAACTTTTCCAATTCAGGTAAATGCTCGTATCTATATTCTATTTCCATTGCTGATATGTATTAGCAAACTCACGAATAAAATTCACTTGGGTTGCGGTTTCGGGGGCAGACATCCAAGCAAAGCGACCGTGCGTAGCAAACCTGCGACGCATTTCGGCAAGAGCGTCATCCGCAGACATCCCATTAAAGTAGATATAATAGCATGCTACAATAGTTCCTGTGCGACCGACACCTCCGACACAATGGATGTATAGTTTTGTTTCGGGCCTGCTGACAATAACATCGCCAATAATCCTAAACAAGTCCACAACGCACCCGACACTATTGGGAACGCCACCGTTAGGTATAGGGTAAGTATGGCGACCTATGCTATTAGTAAGGAAAGGGGCATATGGAGGCATCTCACCATTCTCGGTAAGATCCAGAAAATAATTGATACCGAAATCTGTAAAGAGTTTCAATTGGCGCATTCTTGCACCTTGCTCCCACTCCCACACGGGATATTCTCCCGCCCAGACATTCTCGTCAACGCGGTAAGAGTAACCCGTTGGCTTATATCTCAGTTCGTCCATAGTTATACCATTGTTAATGCTACATTGGCCGAGCTCTCCTCGAATGTTATGTTAGACAATGCCACATACTCCAAAGCCTTTTCAATCTGCTTGAAACGCTGCGGATAGATATTCACACGCTTCATCTCGATGCCACTTGGGATCTTCTCTTCAACGTATTTCTGCCTTTTCTGATGGCTCCTTGTTTCTCTCGTATGAAATCACTAATCCCAAAATCCATATTTATCAAGTCCCGGGTCCTCGACGAATACATTATCAGCAAAATTCATATCTTCGGGCTTACTGATGCCCCCCTTGAACAGGAAAGGACAGCAGGCAAATGCAGCCATGTCAATATTCTCTACTTTGGATTTGAATTCTATTGAGCGTAACCGGTTATTATGATAGAAAGCCTCGCTTTCAATCTTCTTCAAAGATGCCGGGAATACAAGACGACTTAATGAAGCAGGATAAAAGGCTCTCGCCCCGATACATTCCAAGCCTTCCGGAAAGTTGATTTCTTTCAGATGATTACAGTAACGGAACGCATAGGAACCGATTCTCCTGACACCTTCGTGCAGAACTACCTTCCGTAAAGAATCGCAAAACAAGAAACCACTAATTTCTTCTACACCTGCCGGTATCTCTATCTCACGTAAAGAACTACATCCCTCAAAGCTATTTACCTCCTTCAGAGTATCAGGCAGATCAATCTGCTTCAAAGACTTACATTGACGAAATGCACAGTTGCGGATACATTCCAATCCATTGGGTAAGACTACTTTTTTAAGTGAAGTACACCCATCAAAACAATCACAGGGGATTTCCTTTATATATTTTGGGATCTCAACCTCTTGCAGTTTACTGCAAGCCATGAATGCGGCATCACAAACAGATGCAATGCCGTCATGCATGACGATCTGTTTAAGCCTCTTCTGACCGCATAAGGCAAATGGTTCGATTACAGACACCGTCTGAGGTACGACAAAAGATGTCTTTTGTTCAAAACAATATATCAGTCGGCTCTTGTCAGCAGAATAGAGTACTCCATCCTCTACAACGAGGTGAGGTGAATGGTTCTCAATCGAATCAATCCGCACCGCCTTCCACTCTGTCGGATAATTCCAGACAAAGCCTCTCTGCTTATATGATGCAAACGGGCTATACCTGTCATCATGAGGAATATCTACAGAAGCCGGTATGACAAGTTTACCGATATGGGAGTATTGGCCTAAAGAATACTCTCCCGGGAAATCCGGATCTTTCTTTTCCATCCACCTGAAAAGATTTGCATCCAGAATCATCGGACCGATGCCCGTGGTACCATCAGGAATTACTACAATCTCAGTATTCATACTTTCTTGGATTTAATTTTACACCATACGGATTCTACGAAATCTGAAATAACCGCCCTCCTTAGATTGTCATAAACAATCGGTTCAAAACCATCTTCTGTTTCTACGACCTCACCGAATATGCATCTTTCATCATCTGCCTTGGCAAGAAAATAGTACGGGCAAGACAACTCATCACTATCTCGGATATCTGCATAGGCGAGGAAAGATGCTGCATAGAACAGTTCCGACTCGAATAATGGCTGAGGAAACTCAATCAAAAGGACTTTACCGACATTTCCGTATTCGTAGGCGTGAACCTTCGTCGCCTTCAAATATGCTGTTGCACCCGTATCCGCTGCCAAGAGGCTTTGAGATGCAAGATTGCCTTTATTCAGACTATCCGAGAATAAAGTCTCCGGGCTATATTTTGCGGCACTCGGTAATATTGAATATTCAAATCCCTGACGGACTTCGCGAGGATATAATGTAATCATAAGGCAATATTTATCAGACATCAGAGGGTAAAACAGAATAATCCGGTCCGAACCACTCCTCAACAGTCTCATCCACCTTCAGATTGATTGCAGGAGTAATCTTGTCCTTGACCTTCTTATAAACGAAAGCAATGGCAGCACCCTCGTCAAGAATACCGAATATATGATATACGGCAGCCGGAATGAGGCTGACAGGCGAAATCGTATAGATGATTGCTCCATAAATCAGGGCCTTTTCCACCGTAGTAGTCTCAGCATCAGTCATAACATAATAGAACTGAAGCAAAGGTCTCACAGTCACACGCCCGGCCTTTATTGCATACTCCTTGATCTTGCCGATGACCTTATCAGCCTTCGACTTCCAATCCACAGACTTGAGTTTCTCCACCCAGGGCTTAGCATCCTTTCCAACAATCATATAGCCCAATATGATCAGACATAGTGTAATCAACATAGCGTGATAGATTTAGTTTTATGATATAGAGTGGAAGTTGCAAGGAATCTATCAGCGGGCGGTTTACTTCGTGAAAACTATGACATTTTTACCGCAGCTTCATTTATTTCAGTTACAATGATGAATACTGTAAAGATGTCTATTACAATAGATAACGGTAGGTTTATATATACTATCGTGAACAAAGCAATCAGTATGCACGGAGAAATAGTTATATCAGGAAGCACTGGATCAGACGCTGCAAGAAACTTGTCCAAAGGAGTACCTTCCCAACAAGCGGAGGAGTTGCGTGTGAAGGAATATCGGGTAGTCTGATGACTTTAGCGACCTCTCTGTAAAACCTTTCCAACTGCATGTATCTATTGTGGTAATCGTTTATTTAATGCCTCCGCTTTTGATATATAGTTATGGTTATAATCCGGATAATTGATTATCTGATCTAAACAAACTCTAGTTACTTCATATTCGCCCAACTCGAAATGACACATAGCACTAATATACATTACTTCCAAAAATTGCTCCTTTGAGATTGTCATTTTTTGAATCTCGCTAAAATCCAATTTATTGGATGCCTCTCGATATAGTCCTCGTTCATATAGCGATTTAGCTTCTTTTATTTTTGGATTAACTCCATTAAGAAAATCAAAAAGTCCCATAACTGCTTTTTTTAGAATTTAAAGGTCATATTCGGTTATTATTTTCTTAGCCTCATTTTTTACATCCGAGAGCATATATTGATAAAAAGGGTTTAATGACCATCTATCCATATTCAACAGGACATTGACACTATTTCTAGCACTTTGTTTATAGTCCAATTCAGCATAGCAAATTGCTTTTAAAAGATATCCGGTCATATTTGTTACACTTGCTTCATCGCTGGATAGTTTAATATTCTCTAGGATATCTAGTGCTGCTTGAAATTGGTGTTGGGTTACCAAACAATAGGCTTCTTTTATTTTATCTTTCCTGTCAAAATTCCCCTTTATTTCTAACCCTTTAAGGAATCCCTTTAAAAAATATTTCATTTTAGAATATGTATTAAATACACGATTAATACGTAGTACTATCGTTTAGTATGAGTATTGTAGGTATATGGATTATCTGTCTCAACAACTATTTTATAGTACAACCAAATGATGGATATACAAAAGAGCCTTCAGAAGTAAGCGTAATCTGATCACGAGACATAAAGCCTTTCAATTCATTGACTTCAATAGCATTGAAATGTCTCATACAATCACTAAATTTAGGAGCAGTCCCAAACTCCTCAAAATACGCCTTTGCATATTCCGCTCCAGCCTCTATCGCCTCAACCCTGTCCGTTCCACCAGGGTGCGTATCACATTCCACTGTATCAGCAAGTGCATTCTCAAATTGGCCTACATCCATTCCGTTAAGCCCAGCCCTGACACCGGCAAAGAAATCACAGCAAAGTTCCTCCTGATGTGAGTTAAAGCCTGTATCCATCCCCTGCAATGCCCTATGCGCCATCTCGTGTGTCATCACCATATCCAATCCATCCTGCTCACTGATTCCCATCTCCATAAACTGGTCATAGTTGAATACAAGGACATCATCGTTCAATGTATATGGATTCAAAGGATAAACACCAATCGTATCTGACTCCGCTACACCGAACGGCTCGTCAATATGAAAGAAATCACTTGCATCCGATACCGACTGGATTATCATATCATCGGTCAAGGATGAACCCCAGAGTCCTTTGATAGCGTTAAACCAGCTGTCAGGAAGCAGATCTTGTAGAAAATTTGGAAACATATATTAGATTTTTTAACAATATAGAGTTCTAACACTTTGAATTCTATCACTCTTTTACTGATTGCATATAGTCGTAGTGTCGCTTTTGTAACTTACGATTATTATCTTCAAACCTATTATTCATATCATTATTTATTTCCTGAAATATAACATCAAATTCGGCTAATGCAATATTAGTCAGTTTATTAACCTTCCGAAGAATCTTATTGATATCTCTATCACTCTGAGTATCTCGTACTTCCAATATACGTTTACTTAATTCAGTTTGGACTTGCTCAAGATTCGCCGAAAAATCCACTAATTCTGATAGCCTTTCATCGAACTCTTTAATAAATTCCATATTAGGATAAAGTGATAGCAACTTCGAATAAATATCTATTGTCTCCAAAATCATCGCTTTGCCACCATCTATGATATCAATATTTCTGTTAATCATTGCTACTGGAGTCTCAGCATATTGAGTTGCTATTATCCTATGGAAATCTTCAACGAGAAGTTTATATGCTAATATCTGATACTGCGCTCGCTCAATTCTAGAAATATCAGCATCCTGCAACAGACTGTCATTCACTTCAAACACAGACATTTCGTTATTTTGCTCCAATATCAAATCAAGCTTATTCAAAAATTTCTCTTCATAGTTGTTGACCTTAGACTCGACAAAACCCCAAATCGAACAAATTCCCACTATAGTCCCGAACGGAATCAGCACAACCTTCTTTTTAATAAAATTGATAAACTTCTTCATTTCGTGTACGAATAAACATAATAAATTAAATAACTGTATATTTAACGCATTAACCAATACGCGTATAACAAACAGCCTTCAATAATTACGACTAAGACTAAACATAGGAGAGATTCCCAGAATGAAAATGAATAACACCCGATCAGTACACCGCCGGCAACTCCACCACACAATGCAATAATCCACTCTACGATATTTTTACCTCTCAAATTCTGTTTCTTTTTCTTTGAATATGAGGGTCTTTCATCTGGAAAATACATTTTACCCATAATGCAATATTATTTCGTTTACTCCTCCGGTGCATATAGGCAGAAATCATCATTGAATATGGCCTTTTCCACATGAGGCAATTCAAGTATGACTCCATCTTTGGTCTTCTTCGAGTAATCTACAACAAAACGCGAAATATTATCGAACATCTTTAAAACCGGCAGATTCTTTTTCTGTACATTTTCTATAAATGCCAAAGCATACATACCAATATCATGGTTTTTAGAAGAAAACGAATAGTTGCCATTCAGAGAAGAGAATGCATATAGAACGCTCCTATCATGGAAATGATTATTTATAATCATTTGTTTCTCCTTATGTATTTCTGTAATAACGTCCTGAGAGATAGGAGTAACATTATTACAAGCATCGTGAACAATGATTATATTCTTGAATTTGCTTTCGTAAAATGTTTGCAATACATTCGTTTCTAATGCCAACATTTTTCCGATAACCGGTTGAAGCCAATGATACCCGCCATATATAGTCCCATGTCCGGAGAAATAAAATATTGCATGGTCATAGTTACAATCCTTCCGCCTCAGATATTCCAATCCCTGTTCTATCTCAGACTGAGAAGCATTTTCAAGAATAGTAACATCTGCACCAATTTCTTTAAGTTTCTTACCGATTAATCTTACCTCGTTAACACAATTTGGCAACTGATCTTCAGTGCCTGGGTAATCATTGCCCACTAACAATACGGCAATTCTATTTTTATTTTTTGGTAGATATTCATCTGGCTTTCGGACATCGTCTTCAGCAAACTTATGAACAAGCTCTCCATCCCACCAGAAGCCTCTATACTTTATCTGTCCACATTCATACCAAGTGCCTAAACCAGACATTTTACCATCTATCCAACCTCCGACATACGCTTGTTTGCCCCAAGCACAAGTACCGTCACTTGAGTGTGGCATACCAGCCTCGTTAACTGTACCTGTATATACTCCTCCATCTGGAAGCCTTAATATTTCAATATTCTCGTCTCTCATCTATGTAACATTAATAATCAAATGTGTTTCAATAATTTCAAGAGCCAATTCACTCGTTCTGACTCAGACGAATTTCCCATGCTACTCGCAGCTATTGCAGATATGATCTGCTTTTTCTTTGGTCTTACAAACTGATGGCGATTGCAACTCATATACATCCTTGTAATATGGGCTTTCTTACCACATACTTTACAATGAACCATAGCATTATTATCAATATACAAGTAGCCCCCACATCCTTGATGTATCCAATTTTCCGGATAGAACCTATGTTCTTTAGTGCACATTGGGCAAGGCATTATGATTTGCTCCATAGTCTTACTGTTTATAGAGATTCTTGTCCTTCTACTACAGAGTTCCTTTGTTGAGTCGACCTGATAATATCCTTTGCAGACTCAAAGTCATCCATAGAAATGACAACATCTTCAATCTCTTTCATCATAGATGCTTTACCATTATCTTCTATACGCAACTGTTTCCTAATAGCCGACATCACAGTCTCTGAGTACAATGCAGCAATATCTGCCCCGGAATATCCTTCTATCTCCTCTGCTAATTTGCTCAAATACTCAACAGTGACACTGCTATCAAATAAATCAGGCTGATCAAGCTTCACATATTTGCGAAGAATATCAAGGCGTCCTTCATAGTCAGGCATTGGAACCTCAAGTTCTTTATCAAATCGTCCTGGGCGTCGAAGAGCTGGATCAATGGCGTATAAACGATTAGTGGCGCCGATAACAACTACTCTATGTTTGGTTTTAATGCCATCCATCAATGAAAGCAACTTACCAACCAAAGTAATTTCGTGGTTTTCACTATCGCGAGAGCGAATCGATGCAATGGAATCAATTTCATCAATAAAAATGACTGCGTTCTTTTTATGCTCGGCCTCTTCAAACTTTTTCCCTAAATTATATTCTCCCACACCTTTATACTTTTGCAAGGCATCAGTCAAGTCTATCTCAATAAATGATGCTCCTAAGGATTGAGCGACAGCACGAGCAATCATCGTTTTTCCATTTCCTGGAGGGCCATATAAGAGAATTCCCTTAGGTGGCTTTGTATCGAACTTAGCAAAGTATTCTGGGAAATTCATAGGAAGTTGAATGATTCTTCGCAGCTCATCCACCACCTTTTTTTGCCCACCAATCATATCGAAGTTTATAGTACAGTCATCCGAGATTGGCATTCCTTCAAATATGATTTCTGTATTTTGATTAATCCAAAAAGGTGAGTTCTTTGTAGCAGGCTTAGGTTCCACCTGCATAAATTCTCCTACAGCAAATTCTGTCCTGGAACGATTAACAAATAATTTCTGCCCTTTACAATAAAGGCTGACCTCTTTTATCTTCTTCGTAGCCTCTTCAATATCACTTTTATTCCAAGTATCGACATCCTCCTCTTTCACCTTAATCTTTACAATTTCGGCTACAGGTATATGTAGTGAATCGACAACTGACAAAGTCACCTCTGTTTTTTTATTGGTTGTTAAGTCAGTAATCGGCTTTATATCTTTGGGCAGACGAACATACCCGGAGAATTCTGCACTTTGAGACTTACATAATTTCTTAAAGATTGTAAAGTCACTCAAATCTTCGTGACATTCAATCTTTACAAATAACTCTTTTGTACAATCTCTAAATTGAGGATAGTCCTGCAGAAAATAGTTCCAATCATCTACAGAAATCCACGCCTCATTTCCCATCGGATAGAGACAATGGGGCTCTATATGAAACTCCTTTCCGTAATTATAAATTTTCAACTTCATATTTCGACTTACCGATATTGCGGATCTTCAAATTGATCTTTAATTTTCTTAAGTACCTCTATAAGCCAAGAGGTGCCTGCTGCTTCTGCCATCATACCAGCAATAGATATTACCTTGGCTAAAGTCTTACTATTCGTCACACGTACATAACGTCCAATCCCTGCACCTTCATGAATTGGGCAGTGATAGGCCCATAGAACAATTACCTCAGAATGTTCACAATACTCGCATATATAATTGCCGTCATCACCAATAAATATACGATTGGTGCGTCCTTGCGGTGCTTTACAAGAATTATGATACCAATATGTTACGGGTACATTGTTTATTCCGTTTTGGAGACATACAGGACATTGAAAATACAATTCGAAATATACCGAACCATTTCTCTTGAAATGACGAAGTTCACTACCTGGATTTGTTTGAAAATTTGTAATCATCTCTTATTCATTTAGAATTTATTTTACTTCTATCTTGACTTCGGAATACTTGATATTATGCGCATCAAGTATCTCTTTTATTTTTTCATAAAGTAGAGGATACAGTTGATCAATATCCTTATTGAGATCACTTAACTGCGTTGCTAAAGAAGCCAGTACTTGCTGCATCCATTCGATTTCCACCCCTTCACATAAATTTGAAGTTGCAATTGCTTTAGTCAAGGACTTAAGTTCATAATTTGATTCTGTATCAAACTCTATAAAACCATCTGGATGAAAAGAACATCTGGAAGCCTCTATTTCCACCCCACACTTCTCACAATAGAAACAACCATTGTCACCTAAATAAACATTACCCTCACAATGATCATTTTGATGTTTCCATACTATAATAGGTTGGAATGATTCATACAAAAGTGTCGGATCTTTAATAGTTAATCGATAATACCGAACCCCTTCCTTTTCAATCACTGCCGCAGAAGAATCGCTTTCAGTTATTTGAGTCTTCTTCTCAAAATAATCATCAATAAATTCTTCATTTATATGAGGTACAGCACTAACAATTTCAGGAAGGTACTCCTTTACCATTTGAAGAAGCAATTTAGCAGGAGCACTTGTACTATTCATCGTTGTCAACGCTTTCATTACACGGATGTACCCATCTACAGCCTCTCCCCTTTTATGGGAGAATATTTGTTTCTTTTCAACTGGCTGTTCTTGACTCTGTATCTGTCCGAAATAGTGTTGAGATTTTATCCACGCATCAAATCCAGATTTAACTTTATTGTATTTTTCATCTAACGTTTCCTCTCTATCATTTGATGGTTTATACACATATGTTTCAAAATCAGAGAGAATCTTATCTTGATCACTATCAACTAGTGACTCGAAAATAGGGATAACAGCAGCATCAACTTCATCGAAGAAATCCAGTTCAGCTCGACCTGCATACCATTCAAGCAAGTCTTGCATAAACATCTTTGCTGCCATTTTGAACACATCTTTATCATCATACGAAGAGCAAATATTAAGTGAAACACACTGTAACTTTATCTTTTCAATGCCTTCATCCAGGAAGCGAATCACATTACTTAAATCTCGTTCAGTACCCATAGCCGTCTTATTCAAGACAAGGTCTTTCTCTTGAAGTAAAGCAGCTTCTAATTTTTCCAAAGCAATAATCAAGATGTCAAACACATCGTTTTCATCCTGAAGAACTTCTTGAAGGACAACTACTCCTTTCTTTTGTTTACTATTCCAAAACATAACCTATTATTTTATTTGTTATTCTTTATCGCTGATAGGAAATCTAAATACCATTGCAGCTCAACACCATCCCTTGACATTATATCTGCGGCAATTCTACGATTTAGCTGATTTGCCTCAAGTATTCTTTTATAACCACACTTTCCACATAACATTGTTGCATTATCTCCTACATATAAAATTCCGCCGCAACCATTCTCATTATGACGAAAGACAGTCTCATCATCAACATCTTGATCATCCAACATAGCTTTATAGTACACCACCCCATCCTTCTCAAAGACATCCTGATCCGGTGCAATTACGAAATGCGGTTTTTCTTCGACTGGCGCTATAGGGGCTTCTGGCTGCTGGGGTGCAGGCTGCTCATATGAGAATATCGGCTTATCCTGTGTCGGTTCTTCATACTGCTCAAACGAAAATTCCGGAATCTTCTGGTCATCAGTCATTGGTGTAAACTCGACATCACCGGCATCTAAACCTTTCCTGAGCACATTCAGACTCGAAAGGATGCCTCGCAAAGTCTTGTTTTCTTCATCAAGTTTGAACAGTCGTGTCTGAACTTTTTCTTCTCCCATCTGCTTATCTGCCTTGATCTGATTGATAAGTTTCTCTACAGATTGCAGTTCCTTGTCAATTGATGACCCTATTGAAACGGTTCCTACAGAAAGTTTTTTTCTTAACTCTGCCACTGCGTTTGACACAGATTGGACTCTTTCTGAACGGATTTGTGCCACAACTTGTTCTGACACCTTGGTTCTGATCTTTTCCTCTATACGGGTCAGTCCGTGTCCGAGTCCTGCAAAACCGGCTACGAGAACACCGATTATTGTTATAGGATTAGTGGCTCCGAAAACAAGTCCAAGGACAAACCCCACCGCAATCTGCGTTGCCAATGTCCTGATAAAATCTGAAGAAAAGCCCAATGTACCTCCTGCGGCAGCGCCTCCGAAACCTGCACCAAAGAATCCAGTCACTAAAGCAATGGCTCTTTCAGTCATACTTGGAGTCTCTATATCATCTGCTCCTGCAACTCTCAACTTAATCTTCTCTATATCGACAAAGATCTGTGCGAGCGCAGCCTGATATTTATCAGCCATCTCATTTAACTGCATCTCAAGGAATGGTTCAAACTTTTCAGCTTGCCATCTTTTCTGCGATGCCTCTATCTGCTTCTGAAGTTTCTCTATCAGTTCCTTGCTGAAACAATTGATACTATCCTTATTCCACTTCACGTGATTAGCCTCACTGATTTCCACGTCATTGACAAGCCTTGGAATGTCAGATATAAGTTCATCGTATCTGTTTTCGAGAATCCTGCCTGTATCTACACAAATCTTTGAAATATGATTTTCGAGAGATGTGGTCAAGATTTCTTTCTCTCTCTTTAATCTTTCAAGATTTGGCAATTCTTTCTGCAAACGCTTTTCAATTTCCTGAGTGGAAGTCCCCAACATCTTCTTCTCATTCGGAATAACAGTAGCGATAGCACGTTCCAAGGCAGTTTCCATCATACTGACAGGCTGAAGCAACTTGATAGTTCCTCGCTTATTTGCAAGGAAATCATCAAGAGCCTCTTCAAATTCCGGCATTCCGGATTGGTTGAGCTTAACAGAATCTCCCTCATATTTGCCATCCTTTGCAGCTTCAGCATTGATGAAGTATATTCCTTTTTCTCCTAACTTGGTCTTGTCGCTCAATCGTTTAGTTGTATATCGTTTTGCCTCCTCACGATTACGTTCTTTTATAAGATTTATCTTATTGCAGACAAACATTGTATATTCGTGTCCTCCTCCCAGAATATATGCATCAATGGCTTCCATATCGATTATTCCACAAGGAGACTGGCAATCCATCACGAAAATTATGGCATCGGCATTGGACAAATAGCTCATAGTAACCTTTGTCCTTGTCTCATTTTCATTAAGTCCTGGAGTATCGATGATTTCTACACCTTTCTCGCAAATTGGCAGATCCCAATAGATCACCGCCTTTGCAAATGGTGTCTGGGCAATTCCCATCTTCTGATCTGGGTCCTCTGCCTCATCATCAATTACAACAAACTTATTAAGGTGCTCGACCGGAATCTTTATCGGAGGAACCTGATTGCCATTATACTTATTTATATATGCCTTGACATTATCTGCCAATTTGGGTAATGGTGAAGGAATCGGATGCTTGAAATGAATGACTGCATATTTATCCTCTGAGTATTTCACTTCATTGATTACTGCAGTACAAGGGGTTGCTTTTGCCGGTAGCAAATCCCCTCCGCCAAGCAAAGCATTGATGAATGTACTCTTGCCGACCTTGAACTGCCCCATAATGACCACCTTGAACGAGTCCTTGCTCAGTTTTTCATACAAATCTTCACATACAGCAACCTCTGACGACATCTTAAGGTCGTTAAACACAGCTGCCGCCTGCTTTATATCATCAAGCAACTGACTCTTTTTCCTGTTATATAAATCTATCTGGCTCATTTCCTTATACCTTCTATCTGATTTATAATCTCATTTATCTTCTCTATCTCCTTATCCTCGACACATTCAAACATATCCTGGCCATAGGTCTCTGCCCAAATCTTCTCTTTTTCTCCGATTGCATTTGAGAACTCATCATATAATCCTCTGACTCTTGAAGGAATCATATCTGCAATCTTTCCTACAGCATCATCGACAACTCCGGCAACAAGCCCCTTCAAGGTCTCGCGTTGCCCTTCGGTAACTTTATTAATATATCTGTCACTGATGATTCCGCAGGTAGCACTGACCACAGCCCCGACCGGACCGACTACAAAGAACATCAGAGTAGCCAACGCGGAACTGCCAGCCATAGATATATATCTTGCAGTTCGAAGATTCTTGAATGTATAAGAGGCCGGATCAAATTCAAAATCACTCAAAGAATCCGTTGGCTGCTTTTCACCCGGCGCGACCGATTGCCTGAATTTGTTTTGAATTTCACGGTTAAGCCAATTCAGGTCCCTTACAATGCGGGATTGTATGTTTGAATCAATAGCATTTGACAATGCTTCAATCTCATTCTTCAACATTATAGGAAGCATCTTTTCCCACCATTCCTTCGGATTCGGGGTAGTAATGATTGAGGCATTCAGTTTATCTATAATCTTGACCTTGGACTTATTCAACTGCAACAGAATAGTGTCCACGCACTCGCTTTCAAGTTTTTCGTAAGCGACACGAATTTCTGACCATCCAAGACGAATCAACTGCTTTTTAGAAATCTTTGCACAATGATCCGCATATTTCAAATCCCTCTCGGCCATCAATTTGAGTTTCCTTGCATCAAGCTCTGAAATGAGAGTACCTATAGTTTTGTCGATTAGTTTTTCGGCAATCTGTACGCGCTGCTCTAATATATTTCCACTTGACAAAGACCTTTCAATAAATTGTTTAAGAACTTGTGCACCATAACTACGCGATATTTCTTCAGGTATCTCTACTGATTCTTCATCTGAATAATATACAACAGGCAGATCTTGTTGCTTCGCAGTCACATATCTGACGACCTCTGGCAATTCTTTCGGTTTTACATTGTTCAGGTGAGTAACACATAGAACTATGTTTTTATGGCCTCGTTCTTTCAATTCACCTAATACACGGACATCATCAAGACTCCACAATGCAGTTGCCTTCAAACACAAAACCACTACGTCTGACATCATATATCCCATCTCAGGACATTTTTGGTCTATATCAAAACCAGTCTTTATTTCAAAAGGCAATCCCGAGGATTCAGGTTTCACCTCATATACACTTCTCGACTTGAATATACTTGTAGGCAATACATCCGAATCTATCATAGAGTTGACCAATGAACATTTCCCGGAAGCCTTTGCACCAATGACACTGACGATTGCCGATTTATGCTCCAGAAACAATTCAATGTCATCCAACATTAATATGTCAGTTTTCAAATCATTTTGTTCTGACAGCATACGAAGCGAGTGTATCTTATCTTTTATTTGCTGGTATCTCATAATTCAAAACCTTCATCAACGTTAAAACCGGACTCTTGATCATCTATGCATATTGCAGATGCTTCAGCATCACTATATGCGGTATCAAAATCATCCCCGCCCAATCCTTCTTCAGCATCTTCCCATTCACTGGTAGTTAAATGTATATCCAGTTCCGGTAAATCAAAACCATTCAACACATCGTCCGAACATATCGGATTCAAATCAGCAGGATTTTCACTTATCCAATCTGAATTGGCAATCCCAACCTCATCAACGAGTTCCTGAAGATTCTTATCTGAATCTATGACAGACTCCACATATCCGACTTCATCCGCAGTCAGGTTTCCCTCAAGATATGCTCCGAGCATTTCTTCCGATATTGGCAGCGGTTGTAAATGTTTCAGCATATTCCCTCCTTTTTGAGCGTTGTGATGAATTGCTCTTTAGCCAGTTTATGTTTATTGTAGTAGTTGTCCATCGACATTCCCAGCAGCTGGGCCGTTTCTTCATTGCTCTTTTCTTCCAGATAACGATAACGTATTAGAGTCCTATATCTCATATTAGGCATCTGCGCCAATACGATTTCGATGTCTCTATGATTTATCGAACTTATATCTAAAGTGGATGGTTCTCCGATATTTCTATCAGTTGGCTCTGAAGCATCTGCAATTTCAAGTCTTTTGTGAAAGAGCTGCTTGCAGTAGTTTTCGGCAACGATCTTAAGCCAGAGAACAAAATGACAACGGAATCCGAATGATTCGAGAGGGCTCTTTCCTGACTGCTGACCGGGAGTCATTATATAGACATAGATTGTATTGATAAACTCCACGCAGGAAGTGCAATCCGTATAGTACTTATTCCATACGGACTTGAATAGAGGATAATATTCCCGGTATAGATATTGTTTTGTCAGTTCGACATCTCTATCCAGAATACCTTGAACTATTTCTTGGTCTGATATCAAGTTCAGGTCAATGTCTGTTCCCCGATAGACTCTCCGGATCGAGATTATACAAAAAAGACGTGGGAGTCTGTACTTCTGCTTATTCTTCGTTCAGGCCTCGCATTGCCTCCATTCAGAATAAGCAATGCAGCTAGCCCACGTCGAGATGCATATATACAATCGCACAAACGTGCGACATCAATAGACATCACCCATAGACCGCTTACATTGCCGGCTCTTCCGAATGGATTTTCAAAGTTGCGAGTTTTGAACGAGGAAGAAAACGTCAAGTAAACGTCTTACAAATATGTTTCGCCCACCCAACCCATAGGGCTAGCTGAGCGATGACAAATATAAGGATAATTTTAGAAACTGTTTAAATTTTTCTTCTTTTTCTCGTCAGATAGCACCGCTATCCT
>CAYXMV010000041.1:0-15410 GCA_964466235.1 uncultured Muribaculaceae bacterium
ATAATAGGCAAATAGATTTATTCAGTTTCAACAATTAATGATTTTTCGGAGAAAAGTTTAAACAGTTTCTTATATTTGTGCCGCTAAACAGAGGAATAAATGAAAAAGATCAGGAATCCATATTCGGGATTGGAAGAGCAGGGCTATCACTGCTTTGCATGCTGTCCGCAGAATCCTTGCGGGCTTAAGATGGAGTTTTATGAGGATGGTGATGATGTCGTGTGCATCTGGAATTCAAGTGATGACTATCAGGGCTGGCTCAAGACCCTGCATGGCGGCATCCAGGCAACTCTGATGGATGAACTCGGAGGGTGGGTTGTGAACCGCAAGCTCCAACTCGCAGGCATGACCACCAACCTGACGATGAAGTACCGCCATCCTGTGCCGACAGGCGATGGAGTCACGATAGAAGTCAGAGGTCACATCAAGGAGATCAAGCGTAATTTTGCCTTCATCGAGGCCACGCTCAGCCACAACGGAACAGTATGCTCCTCATGCGAGATGACATACTATTGTTTCTCAAAGGAAAAATCCGCGCAGGATTTCTTCTTCACGGGATGTGAACTGGAATAGTCCTGAGACAGGAACCAGGGCGGACTGCCTCAGTAGTCAATAGGTTCCAGCAGCGGTGACTCGCCTGTAAAGTAGCCTAATACGGTATCTGTATAGGTCTTTGTCACAGTAATAGGCGGAATCTCTTCACGGCATAGATCAAGGAAGTATCCTTCGCTTTCCTTGCGCAGCATGGATACTTTCTTGATGTTTACGATGTATTTCCTGTGGCATCTTACCAAGGCGCTGCCCTTGAAGCTTTCCTCGACAGTCTTGAGCCTGCATCTGAGCATATATTGCTTGAGCTCTCCTTTGCTGTCGGAATACCATACCTTTATATAATTGTCGTCTGACTCGATGTAGAAGAGGTTCTCAAGGCTCAGAGAGAGCTTGAGGGACCCGTTGTTGTCGAACAGGGTGATCTTTTGCCGTGAATCCGCCTTGACAGGTTCGTCGGTGACGACATTCTCATAGTTCATCAGCCTGATTGTGTTGTTCTTGTCGATGATGGCGAAATACATTCCCGCTATCAGGTATGGGACCCCGAGGGCAATGGTTCCGTACAGGAGGGCACGGCCGAATATTTTCCATACGCTTTCCGTGACAGGAGTGTTTATGTCAGTCGTAAGCCATGTGTAGAACGCACATATCAGTATGATTTCCAGACAGCACCACGAGACATAGCCGATATATGTCATGTTGAACTGCTTCTTGAAATTGTACATCAGTATTCTGCTTACAATCAATATGCAGATGGATGCTGCAATGAACAGCAGGGTCTTGAAGAAAAGCATCGAGTCACCGAGCTTGAACCAGGCGGTGTCGGAGAACGGTATGTATATGTTGAGGAATACCACCGCAAACAGAACTGCGAAAGTAACGGTGCCGATGAGCTGATATTTCCCGAGCAGGTATCCGGGAAGTTTCGTGTTGAATTTCATCTTCAGTTTCGGTTTTAGTGACAGCAAATGTATGAATTTTTACCCCAAATAACAAAAAAACGCCACCGTTGACGCTCCCGAAACAGTCGTTCACCAACAAATCAGAGACATTACCACATTAATTTTCATAAGAATCAGGGCGTCTCTAATTTTGTCGGCTGTAGTGTTAAAATAAACAGACATGAAAATTATCGGAACGGGGAGCGTACTTCCCAAGAAAGTGGTGACAAATGACATGCTGGCTGAATTCCTCGATACAAGTGACGAATGGATCACTACGAGGACAGGCGTCAGGAGCCGTCATGTAATTTCAGACGAAAAATTGGAAGATATGGCCATAGAAGCGGCTGCCAAGGCTCTTGAAGATGCCGGAATCAAGGCTGATGAACTGGACTTCATCATCTGCTCCAATGTCGTGAACGAGTATGTCACGCCTCAGCTGAGCTGCATCATTCAGGGCGGCATAGGGGCTTCATGCCCTTGCATAGACATCAATTGTGCCTGCGCAGGCTTCATACATGCACTCGAAATCGCAGAATCTTTCTATAAGGCCGGAAGAGTCAGCAATGTGCTGATCGTCTGCGCTGAGGAACCTACCAGGATGACGGATTGGACAGACAGACGTACCTGTGTCCTTTTCGGTGATGGAGCCGGAGCAGCGGTTCTCGGCCCGGGAGACAATATCAAGAGCATAAAGCTTTCAGCCTCAAGCGCTACTGACAAGCTCTGGCAGTACAGGCTGCTTCAGCCTACGCCATATATTACAAAGGAGGAGCAGGACGTACCTCTTCAGATGAAAGGACAGGATGTGTTCAAGTTTGCGGTCAAGGCGGCAAGCAAGGATATTTCGAGAACTCTGAAGGAGACCGGAATCAATGCGGATGAGGTGGATCATTATCTTCTTCATCAGGCTAATATCCGTATAATCAATGCAATTCAGGAATACCTGGAGCAGCCGGCTGAGAAATTCCCGATAAATGTGACGGATCACGGCAACTCGTCGAGCTCGTGCTGTCCTATTCTTCTGGACGAATGCAGCCGCAGCGGCAGATTAAGGAAAGGTGACCTCATTGCCATGAGCGCTTTCGGTGCAGGATTTGTTTCAGGTGCTGTTCTCTTCGAATGGTAGGATGATCTTTATGAAAAAATCAATAAAAATTGATAACTTTGTAAGTCACGAACAAGAAAATTATGATAAAAAGCAGAATTTGTGAAATGCTCGGAATCGAGTATCCGGTATTTCAGGGCGGAATGGCCTGGGTGGCCGACGCCTCACTCGCTGCGGCGGTTTCAAATGCCGGCGGACTCGGACTGATTTCGTCCGTAAATGCCGGTACTGAAGCTGTCAGAAACGAGATTCGTAAGTGTAAGGAACTTACAGACAAGCCTTTCGGCGTAAATATAATGCTTCAGGCTCCGAATGCTGCGGAAATAGCTCAGATGGTGATTGAGGAAGGAGTGAAGATACTCACGACGGGTGCGGGATCTCCAGCTCAGTACATGGCGGCGTGGAAGGAGGCTGGAATCAAGGTCATCCCTGTAGTTGCTTCCGTTGCCCTTGCCCTCAAGATGCAGGCTGCAGGCGCGGATGCAGTGGTGGCTGAAGGAGCCGAGTCAGGCGGACATGTCGGAGAACTTCACACGATGGCCCTCATACCTCAGGTAGTCGATGCGGTGGAGATACCCGTGATAGCTGCCGGCGGTATATGTGACGGCAGAGGTGCGGCGGCGGCCTTCATGCTCGGTGCCGATGCCATCCAGGTCGGTACACGTTTCCTTGCAGCCGAGGAATGCAATGCTCACGAAGTGTATAAGGAGAAGATACTCAAGGCAACTGATATATCTACGATAGTGACAGGAAAGACTCTCGGACATCCTGTCCGTTCGCTCAAGACTCCTTTCTCGAAGTCGTTCGCAAAGATGGAGGCGGATCCTTCGGTAAGTCCGGAAGAGATTCTTGCATTCGGTAGCGGCGCTCTGAGGAAGGCTGTGCAGGAAGGCGACAGGAACGGAAGCTACATGGCGGGAGAATGCGCAGGTATGGTGAAGAAGATAGAGCCGGCAAAGGCGATTGTGGAAGACCTTATCCTCGGAGCGGAAAAAGTCATGGCTGCGGCAACCGCAAGAATGGCATAGTGAACAGACTTTAACTTAGCATATATATATGAACAGAAGAGTAGTGGTTACCGGTACCGGCGTCATCTCTCCGGTAGGTAACAATGTCGCTGATTACTGGAAGAATCTTCTTGAAGGAGTGTGCGGAATAGATTTCATCACATCCATCCCGACAGATGATCTTCCTGTAAAGATTGCAGGCGAGGTTAAGAATTTCAATCCTGCGGATTATGGGATAGAACCCCCGTTCGCCCGCAAGCAGGACAAGTTTACGGTGTTTGCCGTTGCAGCTGCAAAGCAGGCTATGGATGAGTCCGGACTCAGTACGGCTGAGGACGGCAATATAGATCCTATGAGGCTCGGAGTCTATGTCGGTTCCGGAATCGGCGGATTCTCGACAATGGTTCGAGAGACAGAGAAACTTCTCAAGGAAGGAGCCAAATGGGTGTCTCCGCTTTTCATTCCTACGATGATTTCGAATATCGCGGCAGGAAATATTGCCATCAGGCATAATGCATGCGGTCCTTGTCTCCCTGTCGTGACTGCATGCGCAACCTCGACACATGCTATTGGAGAGGCCTACCGTGCGATCAAGCATGGATATGCGGAGGCGGTGATAGCCGGAGGTGCGGAGGCTGCCGTCATTCCTGTGGGGATTGCAGGATTCGCCAATGCGAAGGCTCTCTCGAGAGCAGAAGATCCTAAATACGCATCTCTGCCGTTCAATAAGAACCGCGGCGGCTTCGTGATGGCTGAAGGAGCAGCCATGCTTGTGCTTGAGGAGTATGAGCATGCGGTTGCACGAGGAGCACGGATCATCGCGGAGGTATGTGGATACGGCAATACGTGTGATGCACATCATGTGACTGCACCTCGTCCTGACGGAACGACTCAGGCCGCTGCCATCAGGCAGGCCCTCGACGAGGCCGGCTACACATCTGACGATGTACTTTATATAAATGCCCATGGCACCGGTACGGCCCTGAACGATGTGGCGGAGACTGCCGCATTCAAGATTGCCCTCGGAGACGATGCATACAAGGCTCATGTCAGTTCCACCAAGGGCTCTACCGGACACATGCTCGGTGCCGCCGGTGCTGCAGAAGCTGTGGCTTCGGTGCTTGCCCTGAAGAACGGAATAGTCCCTCCGACAGCGAATCTTGACGAGGTCGAGCCGGAGTGTGACCTTGACTATACGCCGTGCAGGCCTGTAGAGGCCCCTCTCTCGATAGCTATATCGGATTCATTGGGCTTCGGCGGTCATAACGGATGTGTGGCTTTCAGAAAATACGAAGGATGATCAGTGAAAGAGAATAAGTACTTAACCCTAAACCGACAGAAATGGATAGAGAAGAATTGAAAAATTATCTCCCGCACAGGGAACCCATGCTTCTTGTTGACGAGATTGAGATTGATGCGGAAGGCACGGCACACGCCACTTACCGAATAAGGGAAGACGAGTTCTTCTGCCAAGGACATTTTCCGGGCAATCCTATAGTCCCGGGAGTGATCCAATGCGAAATCATGGCGCAGAGTTGCGCGCTTCTCGTCAAGGATGAGATCGTGGGCAAGACCACACTCTACAGCGGAATCGACAAGGTACGGTTCAAGCATCCGGTCTATCCGGGAGACCTTTGTGAGGTGACGGCCAGTCTGAAAAGCAAGAGAGGAAATCTCTTTTTCTGCGAGGCCTTGCTCAAGGTTGACGGAAATATCTGCTGCAGAGGCGATCTGTCCTTTGCGTTGGTGTAAAAAACAAGGTCAGCACTTTCCGGTGCTGACCTTGTTACTTCTGTTCTGGCGGTTATCTGCGTCTGAGAGCCTTCTTTGCTCTCATAGCGGCCGTATATGTCACTTGATCGACCATCGATTTTTTTGCAGCCATCACATCCAGGATGGTCATGATCATAGGGAACACCATAGAAATGGAAAATACCATGTCGTTCCTGAACTTAAGGAAATCCATGAAGAACCACACCTGCATTCCGAGGGAGAGCAGGGCAGTGATGATGCACACTCTTGCCTGGAGAATCCTTATCTTGATGCTTGCGATGGAACATATATGTGCTGTCAGCGTCATTATCATCAGCACCAGGTAAGAAGTCTTTTCATAGTATCTGATGACTTCCTCGGTCCCGTCAGGCCCGATAATTGTCGCAAATCTGCAGAAGAACATCGCTGCCATAAGTGCGGTGGCGATGCCGAGATATAATGTCTGAATATTTTTCCACATGGCTTATGTCGTTAAGATAATACGCAAAAATAGGAAAATTCAGATGAAAAAACTATATTTGAGCTTTATATGTTTTTCTGAGCGAAAGCCGGAAGGCAGGAGCCGGAGAATTTAAACCTTTGTAATATTATGAAAATAGCAGAATCAGAACTCATAATCAATGGTGACGGATCGGTGTTCCACCTTCACCTCCGTCCTGAGGAACTTGCAGACAATGTAATCCTTGTAGGCGACCCTGGCAGGGTTGATATGATCGCAGAATATTTCGACGAGAAGGAATTCAGGCATTCTTCGCGTGAATTCGTCTCGGTGACAGGTAAATATAAGGGTGTAAGGATGACGGCTCTTTCGACGGGTATCGGTACTGACAACATCGACATTGTGATGAATGAACTTGATGCCCTTGCGAACATCGACTTCGAAACCCGCGAGGTCAGACCGGTGCACCGTACTCTCAATATCCTCCGCATAGGCACATCAGGTGCGATCCAGCCGGAGATTCCTCTCGGAAGTTTCGTGTTCTCACATATTTCTGTTGGCTGTGACGGTCTTTTGAACTGGTATGAGGGACGTGACAGGATTGCCATGTCCGAAATCGAGGAAGCCTTCAAGGCTCACACAGGGTGGGACAGACATCTTCCGGACCCTTATTTCGTAAGGGCGGGAGAGAAGATGAGCGAAAAGTTCCGTGACTGCACATATCCGGGAATGACGATAGCCGCTTCAGGATTCTACGGACCTCAGGGCCGTGTCCTCCGAATGCCGCTCGCGATGCCAGACATGGTGGAGAAGTTCGAAAGTTTCCGCTTCGACGGTCTCAAGGTTACCAATTTCGAGATGGAAGGCTCGGCTATAGCCGGCATAGCGGCCCACCTCGGCCATAACGCCGGAACTGTATGCTGCATCATAGCCCACCGTCACCACAAGGCAAGCAATCCTGACTACAAGCCTCAGGTCCGCAAGCTCATCGAGCTCTGTCTTGACAAACTCGCCGAATAACAGAAAAGCCACCGCAACGGTGGCTTTTCTGTCATTTTCCGTAAAGTTCCTTGCGGGACTGAGGACCGCCGCCTTTCCAGACGTCGGGATCGTCTATCCAGGCTTCGATGAGACGTCTCTTGCCAAGCATCACGTTGGTCTCGAGGAAATTGAACTGAAGTTCGAGAGTTGTGTCCATCGAACCGGCTATCTCATGTCCGTATCCCATGAAATGGTACATGTTGTAGTTGAATCCGTATTTCTTGAAACGGTCTATGAGCTTGCCGCCGCCGAAGAATCCCAGATGAAGGACTGCAATCTGCCTGTAAGGCACCAGTTCATCTGCAGTTCCGTGCATCATCAGCACCGGACAGGTCTCGCTCTTGAAGTCGATCTTGCCTTCGCGTGAGAGGATTGCCCCTGAGAATGACATTACGCCGGCATAGTTGAATCCTTCGGGAAGCACAGAAGCCCATGAGGTCCTGTTGGCAATCTCGTATTCGGCCTGCATGACGGATATGGCTCCTGCCGATGAACCGCTGATGACTATATTGTCGGGTTCTACACCGAGCTGGTCCGCGTTGTCTATTATGAAATTGGTTGCGCTGAAGAGGTCCTCCACTGCCATGTGTATTGCTGCATCAAGCACGTTGACCTGTGCCACTCCGACCTTGTCGGAACCTTTCAGACCAAGGCGATAGTCGATAGAAATCACCCTGTATCCGTTGTCCGTGAGCTGCTTGAACCATTTGTGATAGTCCTCGTCATCTCTTGTGCCCTGGATGAATCCTCCGCCGAACATAAAGATGATGGCAGGCTTTGTCTTGTCTCCGAACTTCACTTCGCTGCCCTGAGCCGGATTATATACGTCCATGAAAAGGTTACAGGTGTCTCTCTGGACATACATATAAGTCGCATCAGGTAATTTGATGACCTTTTCGTCTGCCGCGTCAGCAGGGGCGGCGCAGATGTCTGCAGCTGAAAATGCAGAAATCATGATTAATGTAGCTAAGAATCTATTCATTGTCGTCTGTTATGAGTTTTTCGGATGGAATGAGTCTGCGGATGGCTTTGATGTGTCTGAAGAAACGGAAGGCTATCACGCGGACTACGGTATAGCAAGGAATGGCCACGATCATGGCAAGCGGGCCGGCGATATGTCCTGCGATGAGCAGGACGATGAAGATCTCCAACGGCTTCGCCTTGATGCTGGTCGAATATATTACAGGCTGGTACAGCATGTTGTCTATGAGCTGGGTGAAGCAGAATATGGCGATAAGTATAATAGTGAACGCCACAAAGCTGACGTCGAGGCCGACGGGAACCGCGCTGCTGTATTTGAGGACAAGTCCGAGTATGGTGCCCACGAATCCTCCGAGGAGAGGGCCGACGTATGGGATTACGTTGAGGATGCCGGTGAGAAAGGCTATGCCTATCGCGGCGTTGAATCCTAACCGGGCTATGAGCAGCAGACCTATGAAATTGATCAGGGCTACTCCGAATATCTCTATCATCACTCCGCTGAAATATCTTGAGAGGAGGTAGCCTATATCTGATATGGCCTTTGCGGTCTCTTCTTCATGCTTGTCCGGTACGATGGCCGTGACTATTTTTGTGAAAAGATCATCGTCTTTGATGAAGAAGAAACTGATGAATACCACGGAGAACAGGCCTACACCGAATCCTGTGAGTGCGGAAGCCGCCGAGCCTATGAAAGATGAGAATATCGAAGGATCGAACATCTTCTGCAGTTCCTGCACCGCCGCAATCTCGATCCTGAATCCGTCTCCGAGCTTAGGGAAACTCTGTCTTAGGAACTCATTGAAATCGGCTAAAGGCCCTGCAATATGCCTTGCGGAGGCTTCGATGCTTGCGAGGGATATTCCCTTGACTATCCCGCTCACGATAGGGACGACCATGGTTATGACCGCGAAGAAGAACAGCAGCATGGTGATGAGAGTGAATGCGGCGAGGAACCAGTCTGGTGCCCTCCGTCCCTTGATGTTTATCTTCTGGAGTCCCTTCATTATGGGTTTGCCGATGAGCGAGACCACCACGGCAACCAGAATATAGATGAGTACGCTGCGGAAATACCAGCTGATGGCACATACGATGGACACGCCTGCCGCAAGCAGGATGTATTTTGCGAGTTTGTCCGTATATTTTTCACCCATAAGTCAGAAATTTATATTTAATTATCTCAAGTTTCGCAAGCGATGAATGTTTGTTGAAGGTCGGTGAGCCTTGCGAAATTCTCCCACCAGACCTTATGGTATGAATCACCTGTCGAGAATCGCGTCGGCAACCTGTTCCGGTGTATCTGCGAGCAGCCATGGACTGTATGACGCAAGTTCTTCACGTGTGCGGAATCCCCATGTGACGCCGATCGTGCATACTCCGGCATTCTGTCCGCACTGCATGTCAACGTCCGAATCACCGCAGTAAACCACTTCGTCTGCATCTATGCCGGGGAGTGCCGACATGGCCTGTGCTACAATCGCAGGATCCGGCTTTATCGGCATGCCGTCCCTTTGACCGAGTATGCTCACGAACGGATGCCTGCCGAAAAACTTCTCTACAAGCACTTTGGTGCCAGCCTGATATTTGTTCGATGCGACAGCAAATGCGATGCCTTTGTCGGCAAGCCGGTCAAGCATTTCCCTGATGCCAGGGTAGGGGAGGGTACGGTCTGCGATGTGTTCATTATAATAAGGAATGAAGAATCCGGCCATCCTGGCCACATTCTCTTCAGTACGTGCGTTTTCCGGGAGTGCTGCCCTGAAGAGATTGTATATTCCCCTGCCTACCAGCATGTTGTATTCTTCGAGTCCACGTGGCGGATAGCCGCATGATTCGAGCGCAAAATTACATGAGGAAGCTATATCTTCCCTTGTGTCTATGAGTGTTCCGTCAAGGTCAAAAATTACCAGTCTTGTCATTTTTATTAAAAATTCTGCACTTGTGCTTCGCTTAGGCACAAGCTAAGTCTAACTTTGCATCAACAAACAAAAAGAATAAAGCCATGAATAAAGAAAACACATTTGCAAGCATCAGCTCAATGATCTCATCAGAAGCTTCCTACAGGACTCTCCTTGACATGATCAACGAAATGGACCTCGAGCTCATGGACATCAGTCTTGCTTAATCCGACGCGGAGTCTGCCTCTCTTGCCGGATCCTCCGAGCATCCTTTCGGCAATGATCTGCTCTGAAACCGGATCTTCAATATATTTCTGTATCGCCCTCTTCAGCGGTCTTGCACCATAGTCGGGGTCATAGCCCTTCTCGGCGACAAAACGCTTTGCCGCGGCTGTGACAGTGAGTTCGAAACCAGCCTCACGTACCCTGCTCTTCAGGCCCTTGAGATCGATGTCGATGATTTTCTCGATATTTCCCCGGGTGAGCGGATTGAAGAATATCTGTTCATCGACCCTGTTGATGAATTCCGGAGGAAAAGCCTTTCTTATGGCCTTTGAAAGAAGATTCTTGCGGTTGCCCTGCACGTTTTTTCCTGCAGTGTTGAATCCCACTCCGCTTCCATATTCGTCAAGTTCGCGGCTTCCCACATTGGAAGTCATTATCACTATAGTGTTGCGGAAGCTTACAGTCCTTCCGTTGCTGTCTGTCAGGCGGCCTTCGTCCATGACCTGAAGAAGCAGATTGAACACATCGGGGTGAGCCTTCTCTATCTCATCCAGCAAGACCACGCAGTAAGGCTTCCGGCGGATTCTTTCGCTGAGCTGGCCACCTTCTTCGAAGCCTACATATCCCGGAGGCGCGCCGATAAGCCTCGATACATTGAACTTCTCCATGTATTCACTCATGTCCAGTCTTACCATATTGTCCTCGGAGTCAAACAGATACTCTGCAAGAGACTTCGCCAGCTGGGTCTTACCCACACCGGTAGGACCGAAAAAGAGGAAGGTGCCGATAGGCTTGGCGGGATCCTTGATACCGGCTCTGTTACGCCTTATGGCACGTACTACCTTGTCAATGGCCTCATCCTGACCGATTATTCTCTCCTGCAGCTTATCCTTCATCTTCAGAAGCCTTGTGCCTTCGTTCTCAGCGACCTTGCCTGAAGGTATGCCGGTCATTTTTGAAATCACTGCCGCAACATCGTCCGCCTCCACCTTTCCGGTCTTGCGATGGCTCTTGAGACGCACCATGGATCCTGCCTCGTCCATGGCATCGATGGCCTTGTCAGGCAGACAGCGGTCTGTGATATACCTTTCCGACATCCGCACGCATGCTTCTATCGCCTCGTCGGAATACTCCACGTTATGATGCTTCTCATAATTGCTCTTCAGTTTCTTGAGAATGGAAATGGTGTGAGGAATATCCGTATGCTCAACCATGATCTTCTGGAACCTCCTGTCCAAGGCTCCGTCCTTCTCTACGATTTTCCGGAATTCGTCTAAAGTCGTGGCACCGATGCACTGTATGTCTCCGCGTGCAAGTGCAGGCTTGAGCATGTTTGCAGCATCCAGGCTTCCGGAAGCTCCTCCCGCACCTACAATGGTGTGGAACTCGTCTATGAAAAGGATTACGTCGGGATTGCCGGCGGTTTCATTTATGATGGACTTGAGCCTCTTCTCAAAGTCGCCTCTGTATTTGGTGCCAGCCACGACGGAACCTAAATCAAGGGAGATGAGCCGTTTTCCTTCCAATACGGGAGGCACGTCACCTGAAACGATCTTCAGCGCAATGCCTTCTACTATTGCAGATTTGCCGACTCCGGGGTCGCCTACAAGCATGGGGTTGTTCTTTCTTCTTCGTCCGAGTATCTGGATAACTCTCTGGATTTCGTCCTCGCGTCCCACAAGGGGATCAAGCTTTCCGTCTGCGGCAGCCTTCGTGATGTCATAGCCGAACTCCTCGAGCGGCGAAGCCTGGGACTCTTCTTCTTTTTCCTGATTCACGGCCCTTATATGTATCTGTGGCGGTTCCTCCGTCTCCGAAGGCTCAACCTTTTCTTCCTCTCCCCGTTCAAGCATCGAATTGCGGTCCATGTATCTGAACACCATGCCGTAGTCAACTCCGAGGTCTCGGAGATAGGTGCTTCCGTACGAACCTCCGGCCCTGAGCAGGGCCAGCAGCAGATGCGGAGTGCCTGCCTGCCTGCAGTGCAGTTTGGTGGTCTCGAGTATCGTGAAGCTCAATACATTCTTGGCTCCGCGTGAAAATGTCACGTTGTCTATTTCAGAATAGGGAATGTGCTCGTTTGTAAATATGTGTGAGTCAATGAACTGCTTCATCTCTTCCACGTCTATGCCTACGCCTTTCAAGGCATCGGTACCGCTGTTCTCCCTGTGACGCAGCATGCCGAGGAAAAGATGGTCGGGAGCTATGCCGTAGCTTCCCGTCCTCATCGCTTCTTCGCGTGAATAGTTGACAATCGAATTCAGTTCGTCTGAGATGCTGATTTCCATAATCGGATTCTCTCTATGTGCATTAAACAAAATCAATATTGATTGCACAAAATTACTAAAAAATTTGTAACTTTGCGGGGTTGTGCAAATAAGTATATAAAGTAAATTTCATATAATGGAAAATGAGGTAAAGACAGGTAGGATCGAGCAGGTGAACATTGACCAGCAGATGAGGAGTGCGTATATCGACTACTCCATGTCAGTGATTGTGTCTCGTGCGCTCCCTGATGTGAGGGACGGCTTCAAGCCGGTTCACAGAAGGGTGCTGTTCGGAATGGAGGGGCTCGGTCTTACATATTCAAGCCAGACAAAGAAGTCTGCACGTATTGTCGGTGAGGTGCTCGGTAAGTTCCACCCGCACGGTGACTCGAGCGTCTATGACGCAATGGCACGTATGGCCCAGGACTGGAGCCTGAGGTATCCTCTCGTGTTCGGTCAGGGTAACTTCGGATCTATGGACGGTGACCCGGTGGCTGCGATGCGTTATACCGAGGCAAAGCTTGCGAAGCTCTCAGCAGAGGTGCTTGCAGACCTTGACAAGGATACGGTTGACTTCCAGAACAACTTCGACGATTCCCTTCAGGAGCCTACAGTGCTCCCTACGAAGCTCCCGCTTCTTCTTCTCAACGGTTCGTCGGGAATCGCCGTCGGTATGGCCACCAACATGGCACCGCACAATCTGACGGAGTGCTGCGACGCCATCTGTGCATATATCGACAATCCTGAAATCACGATCGAAGAGCTCATGCAGTATGTCAAGGGACCGGACTTCCCGACGGGAGGTATAATCCAGGGCCGTCAGGGCATCAAGGACGCATTCGAGACAGGCCGAGGCCGCATCGTGATCCGTTCAAAGACTGAGATAGAGGTAAGTGACTCGGGACGTGAGACAATCGTCGTGACCGAGATCCCTTACATGGTCAACAAGCGTGAGATGATCGAGAAGATTGCCGAACTTGTCGAGACGAAGAAGGTTGACGGAATTGCTTACATCAACGACGAGACTACAATGAAGGGTGTCCGCATCGTGATCCGACTCAAGAAGGACGCGAATGCGAATGTGGTGCTCAATATGCTCTTCAAATATTCTCCTCTCCAGTCAAGCTTCTCGGTGAACAATGTGGCTCTTGTGAACGGCCGTCCTCGTACGCTCAATCTCAAGCAGCTCATCAAGTATTTCGTGAAGCACAGGCATGAGGTAGTAGTGAGAAGGACCAGGTTCGACCTCGAGAAGGCTCAGAAGAGAGCCCATATCCTTGAAGGACTTCTCAAGGCTCTTGATGTGATCGATCAGATCATCAATATAATCCGTGCTTCAAAGAATGTCGAGGAAGCAAAGAACGAGCTCATGGCCACATTCGGATTCTCCGATGCACAGGCTACTGCAATCGTCGAGATGCGTCTGCGTCAGCTCACGGGACTCGAAAGGGAGAAGCTCCAGAGCGAGTTCGACGAACTCATGAAGTTCATCCGTTACTGCGAGGACGTGCTTGCAAACGAGAGCATGCAGATGCAGATCATCAAGGATGAGACAATGGAGATGAAGGATAAGTACGGTGACGCGAGAAGGACCGAGATAGCTCTTTCTTCGGAGGAATTCAATCCTGAGGACTTCTATGCGGATGAGGATGTCGTGATCACTATCTCCCATCTCGGCTATATAAAGAGGACATCTCTGACCGAGTACCGCACGCAGAACAGAGGAGGCGTAGGAATGAAGGGAAGCGCGACCCGTGACGAGGATTTCATCGAGCACATATATGTCGCGAATATGCACAGCACGCTTCTGCTCTTCACTCAGAACGGAAAGTGCTACTGGCTAAAGGTTTATGAAATTCCTGAGGGCTCGCGTGCATCGAAGGGACGTGCTATCCAGAATGTCATCAACATCGATCCGGACGACAAGGTAAAGGCATATCTTAATGTAAAGAACCTCAAGGATGAGGAATACATAAACAGCAATTACATCGTCCTCGGTACCAAGAGGGGTATAATCAAAAAGACTTCGCTTGAGGCATATTCAAGACCTCGTACCAATGGTGTCATCGCGATCACGGTGCGTGATGGTGACGAACTCCTTGAGGCTGTGATGACCAACGGACACAGCGAGATCCTTCTCTCCGGCCGTAACGGACGCTGCTGCCGCTTTGATGAGAATGATGCAAGAGCACTCGGCAGGACCGCTTCCGGAGTGCGTGGCATAAATATTGAAGATGACGATGAAGTTGTAGGCATGATCACTTTCGATCCTACAGCCGAGGATGCTGCATCGCACAGCATTCTCGTTGTCAGTGAACATGGATACGGAAAACGTTCTGATTTTGACGAGTATCGAAAGACCAACAGAGGAGGAAAGGGCGTCAAGACTCTGAACATCACCGAAAAGACAGGTGTTCTCGTGGCCATGAAGAATGTGACTGATGAGAATGACCTCATGATCATCAACCGTTCAGGACTCACCATCAGGATGGCGGTTTCTGACATCAGGGTGGCAGGACGGGCAACACAGGGTGTTCGTCTCATCAATATCAAGGAAGGTGATTCCATCGCAGCCGTTTCGGCGGTAAGCAAGAGCGAGGAAGAGCATGCGGAGGTGCCTGCTCAGGATGAACCTCAGAACCAGACAAATGAATAATCAACTTAATATCTACATTATGAAAAAAATCATTCTCGCATTGGCAGTTCTGCTTGCAGTTCAGGTCGCTGATGCACAGACCAAGTCTCCTGCTGACGCTAAGAAGGCAGTCGAGAGCGCTGAGGCTGCGTCTCAGGATGCAAAGAAGGCTACTAAGGTGGCAACATGGTTGAAACTCGCAGAAGCATACGTAAACGCTTACAACGCACCGGCCGGTGCTGCATGGGTAGGTGCTTCAAAGCAGGAACTTCAGCTGATCCTCGGTAATGAGAAGCCGGTTTCTGTGGAGGAAGTTGTTCTCGGAGGCGAGTCTCTTCTTAAGGAGTCATACGCTACAAGGGACTATTATTTCACACCTGCAGGACAGCTTGTGATGATCGTTGTCACTCAGCCTGTATATGAAGATGCACTTGGAAGAGCTCTCGAAGCTTACAAGAAGGCATACGAGGTCGATCTCAAGGGCTCGAAGGTAAAGGACATCACAGCCGGTCTGGAGAGCATATCGAAGAAATATCTCGATGAGGG
>CAYXMV010000042.1:0-15361 GCA_964466235.1 uncultured Muribaculaceae bacterium
GGTTCACGACTGACTGCGGAAATTTCATTGGCAGGACGAAACATCGTACTGCTCCCCTTCGCCGAGAAGGTGAGCGTATCACAGAAGATCTCCTCGAAGGAGGAGAAAAGAAGATTGGAGACACTTGTAAGGAGCATTCTTCCAAAGAATTACGGAGCCATAATCCGTACGGCGGCAGAAGGCAAGAACGCCGCGGTCTTAGACGCGGAACTGATGTCGCTCATAGACAAATGGGAGAACTCCTGGAAGAAACTGGCAAAAGCCAAAGGTGTACAGCTGCTGTTCACAGAATACAGCAAGACCACAACAATCCTCAGAGACCTTCTGAACGATTCGTTTACAAATATCTATGTGAACGATGAGAACATCTATGAGGAGACACGGAAGTACATATCGCTGATTTCGCCGGAGCAGGAAAAGATCGTCAAGTTATATAAGGACAAGGCGCCTATCTTTGACCACTTCGAAGTCACGAGACAGATCAAGAGTTCTTTCGGAAAGGTGGTACCGATCAGACAGGGAGCATACTTAGTGATCGAACACACCGAGGCATTGCACGTGATTGACGTCAACAGCGGCACACGCACCAAGAACAAGGAGCAGGAGCAGAACACTTTCGACGTGAACTGCTACGCCGCAGAAGAGATCGCAAGGCAGCTGAGGCTGCGCGACATGGGAGGCATCGTGATTGTCGATTTCATAGACATGGAAAGCAACGAACACAGGAATGCCCTCTACAAGAAGATGGTCGAGTTGATGGAAACAGACAGGGCAAAGCACAATGTGCTGCCTCTCACCAAATTCGGCCTGATGCAGATCACGAGACAAAGGGTCCGTCCGGCAACCGAGATCAACACCCAGGAGGGGTGCCCGGTATGCAACGGCACCGGAAAGATAGCATCAAGTGTCGTAATCGATGAGGCCATCGAAAGAAGATTGTCGTACTATGTAATGGAGAAAGGAATCAGGAACCTGATCCTCAAGGTCAGCCCTATCCTTGGAGCATATCTCACAAAAGGAATCTTCTCATCGATCCTCAACAGATGGAAAAAGAAGTACAGATGTAAGATCGAACTGGTCGAAATCACCGACTTCACGGTCCTGCAGAATGAATTCTACAATGAAAAAGGTGACAAGCTGGATTAGCTTGCCACCTTTTTTTCTTCTTTAACCCCGGAGCCGTTTTATCCCCGGAGCTATGAAATCTTTTTGCCGAAAGGAACAAAGGCAAGAAGGGCCATCTTGAAATGCTGCATTCCGAACGGAATACCGACTATGGTCAGGCAGCACAGCAGGCCGAAACCTATATGAAGCATAGCTATCTCTATGCCTCCGAGAAGAATCCATAGCACGTTCATCAGAATGGCGAGACATCCGCCGTCGTTGCTGTCCGACGCAACATCATGTCCGAAAGGCCATAACGCAAATACCCCCATCTTGAAAAGCTGAAGGCCGAATGGAATGCCGATTACCGTAATGCAGTAAAGCAGACCTGTCAGAAAATAATAGAGGCTGACCGGAAGACCGCCCAGTATCAGCCAAAGTATGTTTCCTAAAAATTTCATGTCATAAGAAACTGTTTAAATTTTTCTCTGAAAAGTCATTAATTGTTGAAACTGAATAAATCTATTTGTCTATTATGCGCCTTTTCGGCATATTTTTCCTCTTTTCCTCGTCAGATAGCACCGCTATCCTCCTCTGAAAACAGAAAAAATCTACTCGAAAATTCATCATATATTTCAAATGATAAAATTTTAAACAGTTTCTAAAGATTTTATTCTTCTGCGTCCAGAACAGCAGCCATATTCTCGGAATATTTGCGCCATTTGTCAATCAGTGCATGCATATCATCCGGAAGCGGAGAGTCAAAGCGGACCATCTGCTTCGTGCGAGGATGCACGAATCCCAAAGTCTTGGCGTGAAGCGCCTGACGAGGGAGAAGCTTGAAGCAGTTCTCGATGAAACGACGATATTTCGCATAGATGGTTCCCTTGCGGATTTCCGAACCGTCATAACGTTCGTCATTGAAGAGAGGATGACCGATCCAGTTGAAATGGACACGGATCTGATGAGTACGGCCCGTCTCAAGACGACATTCCACCACTGTCACATACCCGAATCTCTCTATCACTCTGTAATGGGTGACGGCATGCTTGCCATGGTCACCCTCCGGAAAGACCCTGAAACGCATGCGGTCATTAGGGTCGCGGCCGATATTTCCGGTGATAGTGCCCTCGTCATCCTTGAGATTTCCCCAGACGATGGCCACATAACGACGCTCGATGGAATGTACGAAGAACTGCTTCGCAAGATCGAGCTGCGCCTCATCATTCTTCGCCACAACCAGCAGCCCCGAGGTATCCTTGTCGATCCTGTGAACGAGTACACCCATCCTCTCATCCTCGGCATCGGGTCCTTGCGATATTCCGAGGTGATGTGCGAGTGCATTTACCAGAGTACCCGAGAAATGCCCGTGCCCGGGATGAACGACCATCCCAGCCTCCTTGTTCAGCACAAGCACATCCTCGTCCTCATACACGATATTCAACGGAATGTCCTCAGGAAGGATTTCAAGCCCACGACGCTGATAAGGCATCACGAACCTGACCACATCGCCGGGACGTATGACATAATTGGCCTTGACTATCTTGTCATTCACACGTATATATTCAGCCTTGATCGCAAGCTGGATACGATGGCGTGACGTATATTCCATGTGACTGGCCAGATACTTATCGACACGCATAGGCACCTGACCGGCAGAAATGTCAAAGCGGTAATGCTCGAACATCTCCTGCTGCTCGTCCTCGTATGCCACTTCATCGCCTGCCTGCGACATATCCGCCGGGTCGAAATCTTCGACCTGCATCTCGTCAAAATCAAAGAATTTCCGATCCATTTTCCGATAGTCCTTTCTGTCTTGCAGGCACTCTTGACTGATCTGTCGTGAGGTAGAGCACCACTTCCTCACCCATTCCTACGGAAATGCTGTCCGAAGGTTCCGGCATCTGCCTGTAAACCACGGCATTGAGACTGTCGTCGTAATCCTTCACGGTAGTATCGAACCTCAGGGACTTCACATTAAGAGAATGATCCTGGACCGTCTCCACTGCCCTATTGGTTTTAAGACCATAGACATCAGGAACATATGTCCTGTTGTCGAGATTGTTCAGTCCCACTACGAGATCTATCACCGATTCACTCTCTATCTGGGTTCCGGGCTCTATCTCCCTGTTCCTGTAGAGCTGCTTGAGGACATTGTTCGTGGCAATGTCCCTGACATATACCAGTTTTCCAAGCACAAGCCCTCGGGACAGAAGTTCGGCCTTGGCCTGACGCATAGAGTAACCTATAAGATTCGGCATAGTCAGTTTCTTAGGATTGACAGCATTGATGGTCAACACGATACGCCTACCGTCCTTCACCTTGGCTCCGGAAGCGGGATTCTGTCTATATACCGCTCCTTTCTGCATCCTCTTTACAAACACGGAGTCGGTCACGTCTATCCTCATCCCCGCCTGCTCTGCAATAATCGAAGCCTCCTCTACACTCATATTCGTAAGGTCAGGCACCACAAGTTCCTGATTATGTTTTGTCACCACATTCAGGAAAATTACTGCTCCGGCAATCAGCAGTGCTACAATGGCAAATGCCAGAAGCAGATTGCGCACTATCCAGTTTCTGAAGAATCCCTTCTTTTCTTTCTTTACACTCATATATTCTTATTTGACTTTAATCAGTTCGTATGCCCTCCGGCCGAGTCCGATCTTCTCTCCATGTCCTGCGCCCGCTTCCCAGTTGGTGTCAGGATGAACGAGACGGGACTTGTCCTCGCCACGATGATGATGATGTCCGCAGGTGCATTCCCCGTCGTGACGGTCCTTGTCCGAAATGGCATTTCCGTAAAGCACAGGTGCAGCCTTGACAAGATCCGCACATGCACAGTCGAGAGCCACGGGGTCGAATGAAGCGGCGATTCCTATATCCGGAACTATGGCCGCATCATTATGTCCCCAGCAGTCGCAGTTAGGCGACACATTCATAATGAAGCTGATATGGAACGAAGGCTTGCCCTTCACCACCGCAAGTGCGTATTCGGCAATCTTGCAGTTGAGCACCTCGGAAGTATCATAATCCTTTATGACGGCGGCAGACTTCTGACATACGGCCACGCACTGACCGCAGCCCACACATTTATCATAATCTATAACCGCCTTTCTGTCAATCACATGTACTGCATCATGGCGGCAGTACCTTTCGCATACTTTGCAGCCGATGCAGTTGTCCGTGTCGATACAAGGCTGTGACGAGGAGTGGAGTTCGAGCTTTCCTCCCACACAGGCAGAGCCCATCCCGAGATTCTTGAGTGTTCCTCCGAATCCGCTCTGCTCGTGACCCTTGAAATGAGTCATTGAAACCACTATGTCGGCATCTGCGATGGCTGCACCGATCTTAGGCGCAGGACAATATTCACCGCCACACGGGACCTCCTTATAATCAGTACCTTTAAGACCATCGGCAATAATCACATCCGCATGTACGCCTATTCTGTTGAAACCGTTCTCCATTGCAGTGTTCAGATGATCTACAGCATTGGAGCGGGCACCTGTATAAAGAGTGTTGCTGTCCGTAAAGAAAGGCTTGCCTCCGAGGGAACGGATAAGATCCGCCACCCGCGCCGCATAGTTCGGGCGGATATATGCAAGATTGCCCGGCTCACCGAAATGTATCTTTATTGCAGTGAATTTGCCGTCGAAGTCGATGTCACCTATTCCAGCCTTTCTTATAAGGCGCTCAAGTTTGGTCAGAAGGTCATTGCCCGGTACGGTCCTGAGGTCCGTGTAAAATACTTTTGGAGTTTCCATGATCATTTATATGATGGGCATCCCCCGGAAGAGGACATTGAAGAGTCCCTGTCCGAACAATGCGATTCCTATTATGACTATTATGGCTCCCGTAATCCTGCTTATCCACAGTATGGTCCTCATTCTGAATCTGTTATGAAACCGGCTCAGAAGCCATGACATGGTGAACCAATATATGACTGAGCCGAGGCTCACGGAAATCAGGATAGGGGCGACGCTCCAGTTCTGGGGAGCATCGTCGGCAAGACCGAAAAATGCGAAAAGAGTGAACATCACGAATATGGCCATGGGATTGGAAAGCCCCATGGCAACAGCCTGACCGAAATCTTTCGGAGAAGCAGAGGATTCTCCATCTGCCTTCATTTTTCTGAAAGGATCGGAAAAGGCCATCGATACGCCTACGATAGCGAGCACCACACCTCCGACAATCAGAATCAGAGTCTTGTGGTCATCGATGAATTTCTGCGCGAAGGCAAGGGCAAAGATTGCAATGAATGCGTAAAGAGTGTCAACCACGCTTGCCCCGAGACCGGAGACAAAGCCGGCCTTATGCCCCTTGCTCAATGACTTCTGTACCACGAGAATGGCTATCGGCCCTACAGGGGCTGACGCACAAACTCCGACAAGGAATCCTTTGAGCATGTCAACTAACATAATCCTCTTTTCATAAATCAACAAACATACAAAGGTAGTAAAATAATTCATATCTTTGTCTGATGTTTACATGACACTGAAAATGAAAAAGGAAAACATATTGCTCTGGGGACTTGTGCTGCTTTTTGCAGTACTGATGTCAGTACCGTATCTCATACCGCATACCGGCCTTCTGGCCCTCATCGGATTCGTACCTCTTCTATGCATGGACAGGATAGCCGACATGCTCGGCAAAAAGAGGGTATGGATCTATCACTACTCCGCATTCGTGCTCTGGAATGCCTTCACGACCTTCTGGGTGTGCAATGCGACGGTTGGAGGAGGCATCTTCGCCGTCCTGGCCAATTCCCTGCAGATGTCAACGATATTCGCCCTTTTCAGAATCAGCAAGAAGAAGTTCACTGGCGCCCTGCCATACATTTTCTTAGCCTTAGGCTGGATCGCATGGGAAAGATTCTATTTCGATGCTGAAATATCATGGCCGTGGCTCGTGCTCGGCAACTCTTTCGCACGCACGACATGGGCCATCCAATGGTATGAATTCACGGGAACCCTCGGCGGATCCCTCTGGGTCTGGGCATGCAACCTCGGACTGTTCGGACTGATGACATCACTTTCTGACGGCAGATGGAACATCTGGAACGCCAAGGCAAAGACAGCTGCCGCCGCAGGTTACATCCTTATTCTGGCCGTCCCTGTAGCGGTCTCTGCATGTGTGGGACATAAATACAAGGATGCCATGACTGAGGGAGAACAGCTACCGGTGGTGATAGTACAGCCTAACATAGATCCCTACAACAAGTTCCGGGCGATGTCTCAGGATCAGCAGAACGCTATACTTGAAGCTCAGATTACCGAGGCCCTTGAATCCCGCACGGATTCCATGCCACTTCTCGTTGTTGCACCGGAGACATTCACAGGCGGAGTCATCTGCGGCGAGTATGCCAGAAGTGCCACATGGAGACGCTTCACAAGATTCCTATCAGGATATCCGGGCGTAAACATGCTTTTCGGAGCTTCTACGTACGATTATATCATGTCTGAAGAGGCACCGTCCCATACCGCACGCAATGTGAACGACGGGCTATGGGTGGAATCACATAACTCAGCACTGATGATAGACGGGACAGCCCGCACAGAGATATTCCACAAGAGCAAACTGGTCGTGGCTGTAGAACAGACCCCGTACCCGGCCATATTCTGCAAGATCGACGACATGCTCGGCGGAGTCATGGGGCGATGTGTGGGACAGGATGAAATCAGCCTTCTGCATGTACGCGACAATAACAGCGGTGTCAACATCCCTATCGGTAGCGCCGTATGCTATGAATCGGTCTATGGAGAGTATTACACCGGATACATCCGCAAGGGGGCAAAGGCAATGGCTATCATCACGAATGACGCATGGTGGGGCAACACCCCGGGCTACAGACAGCACCTGAGCTACGCCTCCCTACGTGCAATCGAGACCCGCCGCGCTATCGCCCGCTGTGCCAATACCGGAATATCGGCGATCATAAGTCCTTCAGGCGAAATCCTTCAGCCTTCTCCATGGTGGGAACAGGCAGTCATAGAAGGCAGCATTCCCCTTCGCGACGACATCACGTTCTTTGTCTCGCACGGTGACATCACAGGACGCATCTGCTCGTTCATGTTCATGCTTCTTATGCTGGCCCTCTTTGTGCGTATTGTCAAAAGGTAAAAAGAGCGCTAACGTCCCATACCCTGAGGAGGCCCCATCATCGGACGTCCGCCACCTCCCATAGGACCGCCAGAGCCGCCACGGTTTCCGCGACGACCTCCGAAGGTTCCGAACCTGTAGGTGAATGAGAGTACGACATACCGGCCGAGAGTATTGTTCCTGACCTCCTGATGATAGTTGGAAGCATCGGTAACCGAGAGGTTCTTGGCCTGATTGAGGATGTCATACGCTCTGAGAGCGATAGTACACGTGTTCTTGAAGAGGAGTTGGGTAATCTCGGCATTGAGGATGAATTCCGGCTCCTGCTGCGTTGTGTAACCGTTGTACCAGTTGTAATTGAGGTCTCCGATGAGATTCATACCGAACGGAAGGGTCCAGTTCATCTCAAACGAGACACGGTTGTTCCATGTCGCCTTCTGGTTGGCAGATTCAAGGGAATACCAAGATTTCGACATATTGGTACTTCCTCCGGTAACAAGTTCCACGACATCATTCCTGTAAGTCAGCCTGAGCATCTGCATAAGGTTCATGGACCTTATCTTGTTTACAGTGAAGGCATCAGTGTTGTCGAGATCCGGGAAGTCCGCATTGAAGAGTTCATAGTTAAATTCGGCTTTCTCGGCGTCATAATATTTCTGGGAATCAAGCGAGCCTGTTCCGATATATGAAGTCGATTGGCTGTAGCGGGCATTTGTCATTGACATAATTGAGAAGTCGGACTTTCCGATAGGTGAGTTGACCATTACACGACCACTTGCATTTCCGGTTCCAGGACCGTTTACCGGGATGGAGTACTGTACACCGGCATTGTCATACCACTGGGCGTTGGTGATGGCATCCTGCACCATTCCACCGCTGAAGTCCGTATGTACGGAGGTGAAGGTCTCCCTGTTGGTATAACCGAAGTTTAATCTTGCATTATGGTTGAAATATGGAGTAAGGTAAGGGTTACCGAGAGAAATGTTCAAAGGATTGGTATTGTCAGGCACCGGCATGAGCTGTGATGTCGAAGGCTGTGAAGAACGTCCGTCATAATTGAACATCAGGTTGGTATAATCGCTGAAGCTGTATCTGAGACGCACCTGAGGCGACCAGTTCAGGACTTTGTTGTCATAAGATTCGCCATTGGTCTCGTTATGAGTGTTCTGAGGCTGCAGACGTGCGCCAACCTGAGCATTCAGATTGTCCTTCTGCCAGCTGAGCGTGATTCCCGCCTGCTGGTTTATATAGCGGTTGAGGATAGAGCTCGAATATGTCGGATCTGGAGTCGCTCCGTCCGGATCATAGATCATGGAGTTTCCTTCAAGAGCATTGCTTCCGCTGTTGAACGCATCCTTCACGCTTTCGCTGAGACTCCAGCTGTATTGGTAGCTTCCCTCGAGGAAGAGATACGAGGTCAAAGGCTCCGTATAGACGAGACGACCGCTCACAGAAGAACTGCTTGAGTTCTGGTCATACATCTGGTTAATGATCTCATCCTTCGTAAACTGCTGCGTCGCAGGATCATAATCCGTCTGAGTCAAAGACTGGTTATAGCTGATCATGTCATTGTTGCTGAAGCTGTAGTTCATATTGAGCGAGATTGTCCTTCCAGCCTTGCCGAGACGCTGTCTGAAGAGGAGACGTCCGCTTGTTGACCAGTTCCTGTTATTTCCGTTGCTGCTGGTGAAACCCTTGTTGGTGAATGTCGTATCCGCATCCATGGACGCAGTCCTCGTTGCGAAATCAGAATACTCTGAGAATCTGCCGGATCCGAAATTGAACTGAGGTTCAAAGAGAAGCGAGGTATTCTTCGAGAATTCATGATCCATACGGATACCGAAGCGGTGTCCCTGAGAGCCTGTAGTGCTGTATCCGCTATTGTCGTTTATGAGACGGCTTCCGTCCTCCATGTATGTGATCTTCGAGCTCTCCTCTTCAACACGATTCTCAGATCCGTTGTACAGATAGTTTCCCGCCAGCTCCATATCGCCGTCAAAAAGATCGAAAGAACCGTTCAGGCCTCCCATCCATGAACTCGTAATACCGTTCCCGCCGCCGAAGCCGCCCATTCCACGGCCCATTCCGCCGCCACCGCCACGCATTCCGGCCATCATGCTTCCGGCCATATCATTGAATCCGCGGTTGTTGGTGTTATTGGCATTGAGGATGATGCTGATCTGGCTGTTTTCCTTGAAGTTACCTATCATGCCGGCACCCTGATAGCGCCATCCCTCATCCATGAACGTATGCTCATCGTTGTAGTATCCGGCATCAGGGAGATCGTGTCCTCCTCCTGCACTGAGATTGCCGAACCATCCGTTCATCATGCCCTTATATACGGAAAGGTCGATGATGGTCTCTTCATTGCCGTCGTCAATACCGGTAAAGATAGCCTGATCAGACTTTTTTTCGACCACCTTCACCTTCTCGATCATCTTCGCCGGAAGATTCTTGGATGCAAGCTGCGGGTCGTCAAGGAAGAATGTCTTGCCGTCGATGGTTATCTTCGAGATTGTCTCACCATTTGCAGTGATAGTTCCGTCGGAACTGACCTCCACGCCGGGAAGTTTCTTGAGGAGATCCTCAAGCATATCATTGTCCGACGTCTTGAACGAAGAGGCAGTATATTCGACCGTATCCTTCTTCACTATGATAGGATTGCCGACCGCCGAAACGCTTGCAGCATCCAGCACCTTCACATCCTCTTCCATCTTTATAGTTCCGAGATCAGTATTCTTCTCGACGGAGATTTCCTTCTCATAAGCCTTGTATCCCATAAGTTCGGCTTTCAGGATGTAAGTTCCCTTCCTGACCTTTGTCAGAGACGCATTTCCTTCACCATCGGTAAGGACATACTTCGAAGCTGACTTTTCGCCCTTGACAGTCAGGGATGCTGTGGCATAACCTACCGGCTCGCCAGTATTGGAATCAGTAAGCCTGAGTTTCACCGTAAATGAATTCTGAGCAAAAGCCGGAACAGAGACCGTAGCCAGCAACATGATGAGAACCTTCGTAAAGAAAGAAATCTGCTTTCTTGTCATAACCTGCGAATTAGTGTGTATTCTATTTAAAAAGGCTGACCGGAAGGTCAACCTCGCTGAATCTCTTAGACACATTTAAATACGGAAGGTTTAGAAAATGTTCAAGTTTTTATCAATTGAAATTTCATCATGCCTGTCCGTACGGAAATATTCAGGCCACATCATCGGTGTGGAGGTCCCATAGGCCCACCCATTCCAGGTCTGCCTCCACCGCTGAAGTTACCGAAGCGATATGTCAGAGACAGGATTATATATCTGCTGAGCGTGTTGTTCCGGACTTCACTGTGATAGTTCCCGCTGTCCGTCACCGAGAGATTCTTGGACTGGCCGAGAATATCGTATGCCTTCAATGCCAATGTGAATCTGTTCTTGAAGAGAAGCTTGGTGATCTCGGCATTAAGTATGATTTCATCCTCCTGAGGCGTAGTATATCCGTTATACCAGTTATAATCCGCGTCTGCGATAAGGTTGATTCCGGCAGGAAGAGTCCAGTTCATAGACACATCGATTTGATTGTTCCATGTGGCGTCAACCTGTGTGCCTGCAATTGTAAACCAGGATTTCGCAACCCTCGTTCTACCTCCCAATGTGACTTCAACAAAATCATTCCTGTATGTAAGCCGGAGCCTCTGAGTGACGTTCAAAGATTGGGTCCTGTTGACAGAGAACACATCAGACGCCGATTCCATGTCCGGGAAGTCCTGATGGAAAAGACTATAGTCAAAGGATGCATTCTCGGCATTATAATACTTTCCTGAATCCAATGTTCCGTTTCCAATATATGACGTAGCCTCGTTATAACTGGCATTGGTCATCGAGAAGATGGAGAAGCCGGACTGTCCGAAAGGAGAATTCACCATGACATGTCCATTGACCGAACCCGTGCCGGGACCGTTTACAGGGATGGAATACTGTATTCCTGCCTGATCATACCACTGTGCATTTGTGATGGCATTCTCCACTATGCTTCCTCCGAATCTGGCATGTACGGAAGTGAAGGTATCCTTGTCCGTAAAGCCGAACATGGCTCTGAGATTATGGTTGAAGTAAGGCTCAAGATACGGATTACCGAGAGAGATGCTCAAAGGATTGGAGTTGTCAGGTACCGGCATCAGCTGAGTGGTGGAAGGCTGTGACGAACGGCCGAAATAAAAGAGCCTGACATGAGAATTATCATTGAACTCATAATTGAGCATGGCCTGAGGCGACCAGTTGATCACGTCGCTCTTATACTCTTCCCCATTTGTCCTGTTAAAGGTTTCCGTCGGATTGACTGCCGCCCCCAACTGGGCACGGAACTTTTCCTTCTGATAGCTGAAATTAAGGCCGCCGCGCTGACTGACGGACCTGTTGAATATATCATTCGAATATGTCTCATCAAGCGTCTCCCCCTTCTCGACATAGTCAAGGGAAGTTACCTCCCCTGAAATTACATCATCGATGTTTCCGCTGTTGTAGGCATATTTGTCCGAAACATTACGGTTCCAGCTGTACTGATAGTTCGCCTCTAAATAAAAATCATGACCGAGGGGTTCCGTATATACGACACGTCCGCTGAGAGAAGTGCCCTTCGTCTCTCTCTCGATCCTCTGGTTCACCACTTCCGGATCGGCATCCCATGCCCCGTCATAATCCTCATCCGACAGAGTGAAAGACTGGTTGTATCCATCAAGGACATTGTTGCTGAAGGAATAGCGTACATGTGCGGAAATTGTCCTTCCAGGCTTTCCCAGCCTTTGCCGGAGGAGAAGGAATCCGCTGGTTGACCAGTATCTGTTGTCACCTGAATTGTCATTGAATCCGACGTTGGTCGGTGACAGCACATCGTCAGCCATCCTTTTCGTTGAGAAATCCGAGTATTCCGAATATCTTCCAGCTCCGAAATTGAACTGAGGCTCGAACAGGATTGATGTATTCTCAGAGAACTCATGCTCGAGACGGACCCCGAAGCGATGTTCCTGGCTGAATGTAGAGCTTGTACCCTTCTCTGAATTATGTAGCTGTACTCCGTCGGTAAGCAGTCTGATGGTGGAACTCTCCTCCTCGACAAATCTGTCCGAACCGTTGTAAAGATAATTTGCCGCAAGCTCCATATCATCGTCAAAGAGAGAGAAAGCGCCGTTGAGACCTCCCATCCATGAGGTCGCGATACCGTTTCCGCGTCCCCAGCCTCCCATGCCGCGTCCCATTCCACCTCCACGCATTCCCTGCATCATGCTGCCGGCAATATCATTGAAACCACGGTTGTTGGTGTTGTTGCCGTTCAGTATTATGCTTATCTGAGTATCATCTGAGAATCTTCCTACCATTGCCGCTCCCTGAAAACGAGGGTCACTCAAATCGGAGTCCTTACCAGGTATGTCATGACCGCCGCCTCCCATCACATTACCGAACCACCCGTCCATCATTCCCGACTTCAGGGACAGGTCGATGACCATTTCCTCATCACCGTCATCAATGCCGGTGAACTGGGCCTGATCAGACTTCTTCTCCACCACCTTCACTTTCTCGATTATCTTTGCCGGAATATTTTTGGAAGCAAGCTGAGGATCGTCAAGAAAGAAAGACTTTCCGTCAATCATTATCTTCGTGATGGTCTCACCATTTGCTGTTATGGAACCGTCAGTACCCACTTCCACTCCCGGCAATTTCTTCAGCAGTTCCTCAAGCATGTCATTGTCCGATGTCTTGAATGACGATGCAGTATATTCGATAGTATCCTTCTTCACGACTATAGGATTTCCTACAGCAGACACGCTCGCCGCATCCAGGACCTCGACATCTTCAGTCATCTTTATATCTCCGAGATCAACATTCCCATTTATGACAAGTTCCTGCTCATGAGTCTTATAGCCCATAAGTTCAGCTTTCAGGATGTATGTACCTTTCTTCACCTTTGTCAGGGATCCGGCACCTTCCGCATCCGTCAGCACATATTTTGCCGCAACGGTCTCTCCCTTGACTGTCAATGATGCAGTCGCAAAACCTACAGGGGCTCCGGTACCGGAATCAACAAGTTTAAGTTTGATAGTAAAGGAATTTTGCGCGAAGGCAGGAACAGCCACAACGCAAAATGCAACTACGAAAATCTTCTTAAAAAAACACTTCAGGCTTCTTGTCATAACCAATAATTAATACATACACTAGAAATGAATATGACCTACACACGGCCATTAAACTAATTTTGACACTTTTCTTCTGCCAAAGTTTAAAGGATATACTACCTTTTTATCCTTTCAGGATTATTTTCTATGAATTTTTTCCAATCTGCCTTTCCTCCGACGCCGGCAAGCGGATTGGACATCTGATAATGGTGGCAGAGCGCTATCGCAAGAGCATCTGTCGCATCAAGATATTTCGGATCAAGTTCGACCTTCAAGGTCTTTTGAATCATCATCGCCACCTGTTCCTTGGAAGCGGCTCCATTGCCGCAGATGGCTATCTTCGCTTTACGGGGCGCATATTCCGCAACCGGGATTCCACGCATTACGGCAGCCGTGAGAGCCGCCCCCTGGGCACGGCCGAGCTTGAGGATGACCTGCGCATTCCTGCCATAAAACGGAGATTCGACCGCGAGTTCATCAGGCTGGTATTGCTCTATCAGTTCCCCTACTCCGGCGAAGATGTTGGCGAGCTTCTCAAAGGGGTCCTTGATCTTCCTGAGGTCAAAAACACCCATATCGACGTAGTGCGGTCCTTTGGAATCAATGCATATAACCCCGTAACCTAAGATGTTGGTTCCGGGGTCTATGCCTAATATGGTCTTTGATTTAGTCAATGTAGTCAAATCCGGTATATGGTCGGAGAGCCTCAGGGATCTCGATGCGGTCGCCTTTCTGGTTGTTCTCGAGAAGGGCCGCCACCACACGCGGAAGGGCAAGTGAACTGCCGTTGAGAGTATGGGCGAGCTGAGTCTTTCCATCAGCATCCTTATACCTGAGTTTCAGACGGTTGGCCTGATATGACTCAAAGTTTGAGACAGAAGAGATCTCGAGCCATCTGCCCTGGGCTGCCGAATATACTTCAAAGTCATAGGTAATGGCAGAGGTGAAACTCATGTCACCACCGCAGAGACGGAGGATACGGTATGGAAGTCCGAGAGACTTCACGATTCCCTCTACATGGGCAATCATCTCGTCAAGAGCCGCATACGATTCCTCAGGCTTCTCGATACGCACAATCTCCACCTTGTCGAACTGATGAAGCCTGTTGAGTCCTCTGACATCCTTTCCATACGAACCTGCCTCACGACGGAAGCAAGGCGTATATGCTGTCATCTTCACTGGAAAGTCGTTGTTGCCGAGAATGACATCCCTGAAGATGTTGGTCACAGGAACCTCTGCGGTCGGAACCAGATAGAAGTTGTCGGCAGTGGCGTGATACATCTGACCCTCCTTGTCCGGGAGCTGACCTGTACCGAAGCCGGATGCCTCATTCACCATGACAGGCGGCTCCACCTCCTGATAGCCTGCAGCCGTATTGATGTCGAGGAAGTAGTTAATGAGAGCCCTCTGAAGCTTTGCTCCCTTGCCCTTATAGACAGGGAATCCTGCTCCGGTGAGCTTGACACCGAGATCGAAGTCGATGATGTCGTACTTCTTCGCAAGTTCCCAATGCGGAAGATTGTTCTCTCCGAGCTCCGGAATCTCATTTCCGGTCTTTACAACCACGTTATCCTCTGCACCCTTTCCTTCAGGAACCTGGTCACAAGGTATATTCGGAAGGAGGACGAGAAGGGAGTTAAGCTCCGTATTGTTCTCCTCAGACTTTCTTTCTATTTCAGCCGAACGCGACTTGAGTGCAGCCACTTCAACCTTCACGGACTCAGCCTCTTCCTTTTTGCCCTGCTTCATAAGACCGCCGATTTCGGCAGCCTTCTTCTTCTGTTCCGCAAGGCAGGTGTCGAGCTCGAGCTGGAGAGCTCTTCTGTTCTGATCGAGGGCGTTGATCTTCTCAACGATCTCTTTTGCATCAAAATTCTTTACTGCAAGCTTCGCCGTCACGAATTCAGGATTCTCACGAAGCAACTTCAATGTCAGCATAATATCTGTATTTGATAATGTTAGAAACTGTTTAAATTTTTCTCCGAAAAATCATTAATTGTTGAAACTGAATAA
>CAYXMV010000043.1:0-15335 GCA_964466235.1 uncultured Muribaculaceae bacterium
ACAAAAGAATTAACGCTTCTCGATAAATTGTTTTCTCGGTACTTGCTTCTTGTACAGTTCTCAGTCTTTTCAATGAACTTGTTGTGCCAAACTTGAGGTTTTCTGTACCCCGTTTTTCGTTTGGGATTGCAAAGGTACGCTTTTTTTCTTTACCTCCAAATTTTTCTTGACATTTTTTCGAAAATTTTTGACATTTTTCCTTGACCAAAACTCCAAAAGATTAATTATCAACACAATACAAAAACATCAATTTTTAAGAAATTTTTACCTCTCTTCCTTATTGTCCGTACAGAGTAATTTTTGTAATTTTGCATGTTTGACTATTATATATAACAAATATGAATATGAAACGATTTATCTTAACATTGGCAGCAGCGGCAGGACTGACAGGTTCTATCGCAGCTCAAGACGCACCTCTCTGGCTCCGTCGTAACGACATCTCCCCTGACGGAAGCACAATCGTGTTTAATTATAAAGGTAACATCTATACTGTTCCTGCGGAGGGAGGACAGGCAAGGCAGATAACATCAAATGCCGCATACGATACCGATCCGATGTGGACTGCCGACGGAAAGGAGATCGTGTTCGCGTCATATCGCGAAAAAGGCAAGGATATATATATAGTATCTGCTGAGGGCGGGACACCGTCAAGACTTACGACCCATCCAGTCAGCGAGACACCGCTTGCCGTTCTGCCCGACGGCAGCGTGCTCTTCTCAGCCTTTATCCAGCAGGATGCGGAATATGGGGATTTCCCGGGAAATGCACAGCTATATATTATAGGTAAGGAAGGCGGACGTCCCCAGCAGGTGACATCGCTTCCTGTCTCCGCTCTCAGCGTCAATTCCGACGGCATAGTTATCTATGAGGACTGGAAGGGATACGAGGATCCTCTCAGGAAGCATCATACTTCTTCCGTAACCAGAGACATCTGGGCATACAGGCCGGCTTCAGGCGGGCAGAAGTTCAGTATCAACGGACAAGGAAGCTTCACAAAGCTTTCAAAGTTCTCCGGTGAGGACAGGAATCCGGTTTTTGCAGCTGACGGCGACACATTCTACTATCTCAGCGAGGCAGACGGCACATTCAATATATATAGGAGCAGTCTTTCCGATCCGGACAATGCCGTGCAGCTTACTTTTGAAAAGGGCAATCCTATAAGACATCTTTCCGTTTCGGAAAATGGCACTCTTTCTTATTCATACGACGGTGAGCTCTATACTCTCAAGGAGGGCGGAAAACCGTCAAAGGTAAACGTGAAGATAGTCACGGACCAGATAGAAAGGCCGGTGGAAGAACGCACACTCACTTCCGGAGCGACTTCACTTGCTGTGTCACCTGACGGGAAGGAAGTGGCAATCGTGCTGAGAGGAGACGTTTTCGTCACATCTGTCGATTACAGAACGACCAAAAGAATAACCAACACCGCCGGACAGGAACGAGGAGTAAGTTTCTCTAAGGACGGCAGGACACTCTACTATGCCGCTGAAAGGAACGGACATTGGGGTATATGGCAGACATCGCTTACTGACAAGAACGACAAGGGATTCACGTATGCAGTCAAGATGGAAGAGAAGCTTGTGACTAAGCCTGGCGAGACATGCTTCCAGATGCAGGTATCTCCTGACGGGAAATCATTGGCATACCTCAAGGACAGGACTGCCGTAGCCGTCATGGATATAAAGAGCGGAAAGGAGAGAATACTACTTGACAAGAGCGTAAACTATTCATACACAGATGGTGACCAGAGTTTCGAATGGAGTCCTGACAGCAGATTCATCCTCTGCAACTATCAGGCGGACGGAGGATGGAACAACGAGGATGTAGCCCTGATCAATGTAGAGACAGGCGAGATCACCGACCTCACCGAAAGCGGATATACAGACAGCAACTTCAGATGGGCCCTCAAAGGCAAGGCAATGACATGGGCGTCCGACAGGGCTGGGTATCGCAGCCACGGAAGCTGGGGAGCCGAGGATGACATCTATATCATGTTCTTTGACGGAATGCGTTATCTCGAGTTCATGCGCGACAAGGAGGACAGGGAAATCGCAGAAATGATGAAGGACGACAAGGAGAAGAAGGAAGAAAAGAAGGATAGCGTGAAGGCTGAGAAAAAGCCTGAAGAGCTTGTGCTTCAGCTTGATGACAGGAAAGACAGGATCGTAAGGCTCACCCGGTCATCTGGAAGGCTTGGCGACCATTACCTCACACAGGACGGAAAGAAACTTTATTACATCGTACGTCTTGAGAGCGGAATGGATCTCTGCATGCTTGACATGGAGAACGGCAGTGTAAAGGTCGTGGCAAAAGGAGTAAGCGGTTCGATCTACCCTACTGCTGATGACAAATATTTCTATATCCATTCGGGCGGAGGTATCTCAAAGCTCCAGACAGCAAACGGAAGCCGGGAAACCATATCGTTCAGCGGAGATTTCGAGTACAAGGCTGCTGAAGAGAGGGAATATATCTTCAACCATATATGGAAACAGGTGAATGAGAAATTCTATGTCGCTGACATCCACGGCATTGACTGGGAAGGATACAGGAAGGTATATGAGAAGTTCCTCCCGCATATCGACAATAATTTCGATTTTCAGGAAATGTTGTCGGAGATGCTCGGAGAGCTCAACGGTTCACATACTGGTGCCCGCTACCAGTATCGTTCAGGTCTTAACATGGCGGATCTCGGAGTGCTTTATGACCTCACATACGAGGGCGACGGACTCAAGATCAAGGAAGTGGTGAAGGGCGGTACCCTTTATATACAGGATCCGGAGATCAAGGCTGGAGACATTATAGAAGCCATTGACGGAAAGAAGATTACAGCAGGTATGGACTGGTATCCTCTTCTTAAGGGAAGATACGGAAAGAAGATCGTATTGTCTGTAAGCAAGGGCGGTAAGAAGCCTGTTGACATATACGTGGAGCCTGCTGCAACAATGGTGAACCAGCTTTATAAGAGATGGGTAGCCCAGAGGGAAGAGATGGTGAAGGAGCTTTCAGGCGGAAGAGTTGCATACGTCCACGTGGAAGGTATGGATTCTGAAAGTTTCAGAAGGGTCTATTCCGACCTTCTCGGCAAATACAGGACATGTGAGGCCGTGATTGTTGATACAAGGCACAACGGAGGCGGATGGCTCCACGATGATCTTGCCACTCTTCTCGACGGCACAGGATACATAAGGTTCGAGCCTCGCGGACAGTATATCGGCACCGAGCCGTACAACAAATGGACAAAGCCTTCCTGCGTACTCATAGGCGAGGACAATTATTCGGATGCATGCGGATTCCCATATGTATATAAGACCCTCGGCATAGGAAAACTCATCGGTGCACCTGTTCCGGGCACGATGACTGCAGTGTGGTGGGAATATCAGATCGACCCGACAATTGTATTCGGCATTCCTCAGGTGGGAGCCATTGGAGTCAAGGAAGGAAGATACCTTGAGAACATGCAGATAGAACCGGATATTCTGGTCTATAACGACCCTGCATCAGTGCTTCGCGGCGAGGACAAGCAGCTTGAAGCGGCTGTAGCCGAAATGCTCAAGACGATCGACAACAAGTAAGAAAGCATGGAATCATGGACAGAAAAGCTGTAATAATACCGACTTACAACGAGAAGGAGAACATAGAGAAGATAATCCGCGCCGTGATGGCGCTTGAGGGCAGTTATGATGTACTTGTCATCGAAGACGGCTCGCCGGACGGAACTGCAGACATAGTCAGAAGGCTGCAGTCCGAATTCGGCGAAAGGCTGTCCATGATTGAGAGGAAAGGTAAGCTCGGTCTTGGAACTGCCTATATAACAGGCTTCAAATGGGCCCTCGAGCAGGGATATGACTATATCTTCGAAATGGATGCAGACTTTTCCCATAATCCGGATGATCTGCCGAGACTTTATGAAGCATGCAGCAGGGATGGAGCCGACCTTGCGATAGGTTCACGTTACTGCAAGGGAATAAGTGTGGTGAACTGGCCTATCGGCAGGGTAATGATGTCTTATTACGCTTCTGTCTATGTCCGCACAATACTCGGAATGAAGGTCTATGACACCACGGCCGGATTCAAATGCTACAAAAGAAGAGTTCTTGAAACCATTGACCTGGACAAGGTACGAATGAAAGGTTATGGTTTTCAGATAGAGATGAAATATTCGACCTGCAGCTTAGGATTCAGGATAAAGGAGGTTCCTGTAATATTTGTTGACAGGACCGAAGGCACCTCAAAGATGAGCAGCGGCATTTTCGGAGAGGCTTTCTGGGGTGTGATGAAGTTAAAAATGAGAAAGATAAGCCCGAGAAAGTCATGATGATACTGCATAATGCCACGATAGTGACGGCTGAAAAGGAAGCCGTCGGTACCCTCGTGATCGAAGACGGCACCATCACTGATGTATTATTTTCAGATTCTGAGGATTACGTATTCCTGACCGCCAGACTGCTCAAGGAAAATCCTGATGCAGAGGTAATTGAGCTTGATGGGAAATGGCTGATGGCAGGCGGCATCGATGCCCATGTGCATTTCCGCGATCCGGGCCTCACCCATAAGGCTGATATTGAAACAGAGTCACGCGCAGCCGCAGCCGGAGGCGTCACTACTGTGTTTGACATGCCGAATACCAACCCTGCTACAGTGAGTCCCGAGACTCTGAAAGCAAAGATAGAATCGGCAAAGGGGCGTTCGCTCATCAATATCGGCTTCCATATCGGAGCGACAAACAGGAATGCCCGGATGATAGCTGATCTTGTTAAGAACGGGAACGATGAGGTCAGTCCGGATGATATAGCCGGCGTGAAGGTATTCATGGGTTCCTCTACAGGAAATATGCTCGTTGACGAGTCTGAAACCCTCGACACCCTGTTTTCAATCAGGGAAAAGCCGGTATTGGTCCATTGCGAGGACGAGGCTGTGATCAGGGAGGGGCTCCAAAGGGCAATCGGGACATACGGCGATGACATTCCGTTTGAAGAACATGAAAGAATCAGAAGCAGAAAAGCCTGCATAAAATCAAGCATCAAGGCCCTTGAAAAGGCCATGAGCAACAATACCAGATTGGTTCTTTGCCATATTTCCACAAAGGAAGAGGTGGAGATGGTGCGCGCTGCCAAACTGAACAATCCGTCCATAGTGGCCGAGACTTCTTGTAATTATCTTTGGTTCTGCAATGATGATTACGGGAGATTGGGAAGCAAGGTAAAGTGCAACCCTTCTATAAAGACTGCTGACGACCGGAGGGCGTTGAGAGAGGCGCTTGCAAACGGAGACATAGACACTATCGGCTCAGACCATGCTCCTCATCTGCTGTCGGAAAAGGCTGAAAAATACTGCAAGGCACCTTCGGGACTTCCTTCCATCCAGCAGAGCCTGCCGGTTCTTCTGACAATTGCGGATCAGGAAGATATTCCTCTTACAAGGATAGCTTCCGTGTTTTCTGAAAAGGCATCAGATGTTTATGGCCTCAGACGTGGAAAGATCAGGAAGGGATACGCTGCAGACATTGTGATATTTGACAAGAATAAGGAATTTACAGTCACTGATGAAGATCAGTACAGCAAATGCGGATGGAGCCCCTATAAAGGCGAGACTCTGAAAGGCCGCGTGGAAACAGTTATTGTAAACGGAAATATTGTAATAAAAGACGGACGGATAAATTAATCTCCCCAGGATTAACCTAAAGTCAAGATTTATGTCACCAAAAGTAAGGCAGAGCAAACTGCTGGTCTATATCGCATCTACTGTTGCGATAACATTGTGGGGTATGTCCTATATATGGACAGACAAACTCATAGCACAAGGCATTCCCATTTTCTATTTCGTCTTTGTGAGGATATTGCTCGCCGGAATCGTACTATTCCTGTTCAATACAGCATACGGCAGGATAAAGCGCATTCAGAAACAGGATCTGCCGAAGTTTCTTCTGCTCGCATTCTTCGAGCCCTTCATCTATTTCGTATGCGAGACCTACGGTCTGAAACTTACCGGCTCCCCTACTTTGAGTGCCATGGTGATAGCTACAATTCCCATATTCTCCATCGGAGCCGGCATTGTTTTCTTCAAAGAAAAGATAAATTTCGTGAACCTGATCGGTATCCTTTTCTCGCTCGTGGGCATCGTGATGGTCGTGATGGCCAAAGGAGAGCTCGGACAGAACTTCATCTGGGGCATAGTCCTTCTTCTGACAGCAGTGATTTCCGAGGTGGGACACGCATCCATAACGAAAAGCCTTGCGGGAATCTATTCAAGCCAGATAATAGTGATGTACCAGTTCCTCATAGGATCTGTATATCTTCTTCCTCTATTCCTATGGAAAGGACTGGACGGATTCGATGCCGAAATATATTTCAGTTCAGACATCTGGTATCCGCTGATCTGCCTTGCCGTATTATGCTCAAGTCTTGCCTTCTCATTGTGGGTCAGCACAATAAAGAGTCTCGGCGTGGCAAAATCAAGCATATTTTCAGCCCTGATTCCGGTAGCAGCCGCTCTGATAGCATGGATATTGGGGCACGAAATGCTTAACTCACGCCAGTGGATCGGCATTGCAATATCGACCCTCGGCGTAATCCTGTCACAATATACGATAAAGCAGAAATCTATTTGAGTCTCAATCCGATACGGTCACGGTCAAGATCGACGGATATGACCGTGACCTTCACCTGCTGATGTAGTCTCAGAATCTTTGACGGATCGGCCATGCCTTTTACACCCATCTGAGAAGCATGGATAAGGCCGTTCTGCTTGATTCCTATATCAACGAATGCACCGAAGGCCGTGATGTTGGTCACTATGCCCGGCAGTTCCATTCCTGTCTTTAGGTCATCTATCGTCCTTATGTCATGGGCGAATTCAAATTCCTGAGCCGACTCACGAGGGTCACGGCCAGGTTTCCGTAATTCGTTCAATATGTCGTTGATCGTAGGGAGTCCGAAATCATTCTCGACATAATCAGCAGCATTTATCCTCGAACACAGCTCCGCGTTGCCAACGAGTTCCTCCGTCCTTACCTTGAGGTCACGCGCCATACGGTCAACTATATGATATGCTTCGGGATGGACCGCAGAATTGTCAAGCGGATTCTCCGCCCCATGTATTCTGAGGAAACCTGCACATTGTTCAAAAGCCTTGTCACCTAATCTCTTTACCTTGAGAAGCTGGCGGCGCGACGTGTAGGCACCGTTACTATTACGGTACTCCACGATATTGTCCGCCAAAGCCGGTCCTATGCCTGAAACATAGCTCAGAAGATAGCTGCTTGCGGTATTGAGGTTGACACCGACGCTGTTCACGCAGCTTTCGACCGTATTGTCCAACTTCTCCTTGAGAAGATTCTGATCGACATCATGCTGATACTGCCCCACTCCGAGAGACTTCGGGTCGATCTTTACCAATTCCGCAAGCGGGTCCATCAGGCGTCGGCCTATGGAAACTGCTCCGCGCACAGTGACATCATGGTCAGGGAATTCCTCGCGTGCTGTCTCAGAAGCCGAATAGATGGAGGCTCCGTCCTCACTCACGGTAAAGACCCGCACGCCTTTCGGAAGAGGCACCCTCTTTATGAATTCTTCTGTTTCGCGACTCGCCGTACCGTTTCCTATCGCAATGACCTCCACTCCATATTTCCGGACCATCGCCGAGACAGCCTGAATAGCCTTTACCTTTTCATTAGCGGGAGGATGAGGGAAAATGGCCTCATTATGCAGCAGATTTCCCTGTTCGTCAAGACATACGACCTTGCATCCTGTCCTGAAGCCGGGATCTATGGCAAGTACGCGCTTCTGACCTACCGGAGGTGCAAGCAGAAGCTGACGAAGATTCTCTCCGAATATACGTATCGACTCGATGTCGGCTTTCTCCTTGGCCTCCTTGATCACTTCATTTGTGATCGAAGGTTCGAGAAGCCGCTTGAAGGAGTCGTTCATGGCATCATGGATATGTCCGGCAAGAGGCTGGGCCGGGTATCTTCTTTCCTGACAGAAATCGTAATACATTTTCTTCTCGCATCTTTCAGGATCCGCATCTATCCTGAGACTGATGTATCCCTCCTCTTCTGCCCGGAGAATAGCCAGAAGCCTGTGAGGAGCTATTCGTTCAAGAGATTCCGAATATTCGAAATAGGACCTGTACTTCATGGCCTCCGGCCCTACAGCCTTCTTAGTGGCTTTCGTGACAATTCGCCTTGTCCTGAAAATCTGTCTCAGTGTTTCCCTTACAGAAGCCGTTTCGCTGAGACGTTCGGCAATGATGTCACGGGCACCGGCAAGTGCATCTTCGACGGTCGCTACCTTGTCATTGAGATATTTACGTGCCTCCGACGACGGATCAGTCAGAGCGACAGAATACATCTTGTCGGCCAGGGGTTCAAGTCCCGCCTCTTTTGCTGCTGTGGCGCGCGTACGACGTTTTGGCCTGAAAGGAAGATACAGATCTTCGAGTTCGCGCGAATCTACAGTTCCCTCTATCCTTTCACGAAGTTCTTCCGTCAGAGCACCGGCCTGAGATATGGTATCAAGCACTGTCGCCTTCCTCTTCTCCATCTCGGCATATACATCGTTCCAGTGGCGTATTTCGGCTACTGCGACTTCATCCAGTCCTCCCGTCCGTTCCTTTCGGTAACGGCTCACAAAAGGAATGGTTGCCCCTTCTTCGAAGAGACTCACGCAGTTTTCCACCTGCCAGTCCTTTATTTCCAGTCTAGCGGCTATTTCCTTGATGTAAATGTTTTTCATATAAATGTATTTAGATTCCTGACAAGCTCGGAATGACAAAAATCAAACTCGGAATGACAAAATCATGTCTGGAATGACAAATCAAGTCCGGAGGATCAGTCATGAGATACCTGCTTAAGCTGGTTACGGTAAGCCGAGAATATCTTTGACTTCGATACAAATCCTATATATGTCCTGTCATGATCCACCACAGGAAGATTCCACGCACCGGTCTTTTCAAACTTATGCATCACGCTGTCCATCTTCTCATCTACATATACGTATGCCGGAGCAGACTTCATATAGTTATAGACATGGGACTTGTCATAAAGTTCCTTCTTGAACATCTCGCGTCTGATGTCTTCAAGAGACACAGATCCCTGAAAATGCTTCCTCGAGTCTATTACGGGGAAAATGTTCCTCTTAGACTCGGCCACGACCTCAACGAGTTCGCCGAGAGTGGCATCTATCCTCACGGTACAGAAATCCGCCTCAATCAGATCGCTTGTCTTGAGGAGAGTGAGCACCGCCTGATCACTGTCATGGGTAAGGAGTTCGCCGCGCTTGGCTATTCGCTTTGTATAGATGGAGTAAGGCTCAAAGGCTCTTGTAACACCGTAAGATACCGTAGCTGTAAGGATCAGAGGAATCAGAAGTTCATATCCGCCCGATATTTCAGCGATAAGGAAGATGGCCGTCATCGGCGCCTGCATGACTCCGGCCATCAGCCCGGCCATGCCGACAAGTACGAAATTCTGCTCAGGTACCATAGCCCCACCGCCTATCAGATTTATTGTCCTCGACACTACGAATCCGGCAACAGCCCCGATGAAAAGGGTCGGACCGAAGGTTCCTCCAACTCCCCCGCCGGCATTTGTGAAAGACATCGAGAATACTTTCAGAAGAAGGATGAGCATGAAGAATACAGGAATGGTCCAGCTCTTCCTCAACATGAATGCAAGAATAGTCTGTCCTTCCATATCGATCATGCCTCCGTTAAGAAGCACATGAAGATGTTCATAGCCCTCACCGAAAAGAGGAGGGAAAAGGAATATGAGCAGACCTAAGCATGAAGCAGATATGGCCCAGCGTACCATCGGCCGCTTTATACCCTTTATCTTGTCCTCAAGCCAGAGCGTGGTTCTTGTAAAATATACGGAACACGCAGCACTGAAAACGCCCAGAAGGACATAGAACGGGATATTCGACATCGCGAAAGGTGACAATGTACATTCGAATGCAGGAGCGTCTCCGAGAAAGATATATGAAATCACTGTCGCCGATATGGTCGAAAGGAGCAGCGGCAGGATCGATGTCATGGAGATGTTGAACAGAAGTATCTCAAGAGTGAAGAGGACTCCGGAAAGCGGAGCCTTGAAGATTCCGGCCACGGCACCTGCTGCACCGCATCCGAGAAGAATCGTCATATTCTTATAGGAAAGCCCCATATAGCGGGCTACATTCGACCCGATGGCCGCACCGGTATATACGATGGGGGCCTCGGCACCCACAGAGCCTCCGAAGCCGATAGTGACGGATGACGCGAGCACAGACGACCACATATTGTGCGGACGTATCTTGGACTCGTTCTTTGAAACAGCCTGCAGCACCTTGGTCACACCATGGCCGATATTGTCCTTGATTACATATCTCACAAACAGCATGGCCAGAAGCATACCGATACCCGGATATATGAGATAAAGGAAATTATATGCCTCGCCATCAAACCATGAGGTGAGTCCGTGATGTATATATTCTATGGCAGTCTTGAGAATGACCGCCGTGAATCCGCATGAAATTCCTACAAAGAGGGCAAGGATCATCATTGCATCCCTCTCTGACAACCTTTTCAAAAGGCGCCTGAGAGGTGAAATTATATCCTTGATTACAATTCTTGACATCTATGGAACGCGTTTCATGCAAAGTTAATGAAAAAACCGGCCAGAAAAAATCCTGACCGGCTGCAATTTTCGGCAGATACGTTATTCTGCGTCAGATGAATCATCTTCTGTCGAATACTGAGAGATGTTGTCGTCAGGAAGTCCCTCGCCCTCGTTTCCATCACTATCCTCTCCATCTTCACCATCAAGCCAGCGCTCAATATCTTCAGCATCATCTGTCTTTACCTTGATCTTCACAAGATATATCGCATCGGGAATCTCTACAGTCACAGCATAGAAACTTGTACCGTCCGGCTTGTCATATTTCACAAGTTCCGGAAAATAGTCGCTATATCCCTTAGGAAACTTCTCCGCAAATGCAGCCGCGAGTTCTTCAGACATATTCTCGTAGCTTACTACAGCTCTCTTCTTTGGTGTTGTTGACATATCTGTTAAATTCTAATTCAGGTTAGTACTTTGAAATCCGCTGCAAGTGTAGGACATTTTTTTGAATTGAGCAACACTGAGAAGGACTTTTTTCACAAAAAAGCCTACCGCGATCTTTTGAAGAAAAAAGACTTCTGTTCACGTTTTCGCTCTATGTCTTTCTCTACAAACACTTTATCAAGATTCTTCGGATCGAGCCCCGTATAGAACATTACAGATGATGTAGTCATCGGTGTAGGAGTAAAATCCTGCACCTGATCCATATAAAGTCCTTTGAGAGCCGGATTACGGGACAGTCTCTGCATCTCCCGCATGCCGCAGCCGGGATGTCCTGAAATGAAATATGGAACGAGGCCGCACTTGCGTCCGCTGCTCCTGACGATATTATCGAATTCGATGCGCAATCTCTCGAAAAGCCTGAACGAAGGCTTTGCCATAAGCTTGAGCACGGAATCCTCCGTATGCTCAGGTGCGACCTTCAGACGGCCTGAAGTATGGTTCAGGATCAGCTCTTTCAGATACGGGAATGATGTTTCGTCAACATAACCCTTCTCGTCTAAGAAAAGATCATATCTGATGCCGCTTCCTATATAAGCATGCCTGATGCCTTTCACTGCAGCGATACGCTCATAGAGTCTGAGCAGCCTTGCATGGGAACGGTCCAGATTGCGGCATGGACCGGGGAAGAGACATGACTTGCGCCGGCATTTCAGGCATATTTCCTGATCCCTGCCCTTCATTCCGTACATATTGGCAGTCGGGGCACCCACGTCAGATATGTTTCCTGCAAAGCCCGGAAGGGCGTTCAGATCCTTTATTTCCTTAATTATGGAGTCCTCGCTGCGCGACTGGATGAACTTGCCCTGATGGGCCGCAATCGTACAGAAATTACAGCCTCCGAAACAACCGCGATGGGTGTTGACCGAGAACTTTATCATCTCGTATGCCGGAATGTGCTTTCCCTTATATCGGGGATGCGGAAGTTTTGTGAACGGAAGATTCCAGAAAGAGTCCATCTCGTCCTGAGAAGCCGGTGGCCAGGTAGGATTTATCTGGACATAACCGTTGCCGACCGGCTCGATGAGTACCGGAGGATTCATCATATTGGCGTATGTCTCGATCACATGGAAATTTTCGGCAAAAGCAACCTTGTCCTTGCAGCATCTTTCATACGAATTGAGAATCACCGCATCCTTGATGCGGCATCTTCCGTCCATATAGAACCCCAGCTGAGGTATCTTCCTGACGTCATTCAGGTTACGCCCCGTTTCAATAGCCCTGGTAAATTCGAGCATCGTGCGCTCCCCCATTCCATAGCATAACCAGTCCGCACCGCTTTCGGCAAGTACGGAAGGCTTGAGGGCATCCTGCCAGTAATCGTAATGGGTAAGTCTCCTGAGAGAAGCCTCTATCCCGCCAATCACTACAGGTATGTCGGGATAGATCTGCTTCAGTATCTTCGTATAGACGGTCACTGCATAATCCGGCCTCTGCCCTGCCTTGCCTTCCGGAGTGTAGGCATCGTCGCTGCGGAGACGCTTGGCTGCCGTGTAATGGTTCACCATAGAATCCATGGCTCCGGCATTCACTCCGAAATAGAGTCTCGGAGCTCCGAGTTTACGGAAGTCGCGCAAGTCGTCACGCCAGTTGGGCTGCGGGACAACAGCCACCCGGTAGCCATGTTTCTGGAGCCATCTTGCTATCACCGCCGTCCCGAAAGATGGATGGTCGATGAATGCGTCACCGCTGAAAAGGATCACATCGATGTAATCCCATCCCAACGCCTTGACCTCCTTAGCCGAGGTCGGAATCATATATGCATCGGTCATATCCGGCAGATGCTACATTCTTTCAGGAAGGGTTATGCCGAGTATAGACATCGCTTTGCGGAGAACCGTGGCGATGGTCTCGACAAGTACAAGGCGGTACTGGAGAAGATCCTGATTCTCTTCGCGGAGGATAGGAGTGTCGTGATAATACTGGTTGAACTCCTTAGCAAGTTCATACGCATAGTTCGCTATCACCGCAGGGGAATGAGCGGCACCAGCCTCAGCCACCTTTGCAGGGAATGTGTTGAGTATCTTGATGATACGCACTTCCTTCGGTGTCAGTTCCGAGCCGGCCTTCACCGCTTCCACAGAATGAGGGATACCCTTCTCATCCGCCTTGCGGAGGATGGACTTTATACGCGCATGAGTATATTGGATGAACGGACCTGTGTTTCCGTTGAAGTCGATTGACTCTTTCGGATCGAAGAGCATTGTCTTTTTAGGGTCCACCTTGAGTATGAAATACTTGAGTGCCCCGAGGCTGATCATCTTGAAGAGTGCGTCCTGTTCCCCATCACTGAGATTGTCAATCTTTCCGAGCTCAAGGGATGTCTCCTTAGCTGTATTGTACATGTCTGCGATGAGGTCATCAGCGTCAACCACTGTTCCTTCACGTGATTTCATCTTTCCCTCAGGAAGCTCCACCATGCCGTACGAGAGATGATAGATGCTGTCCGCCCAGTCAAAACCGAGCTTGCCGAGAATGAGCTTAAGCACCTGGAAATGATAATTCTGCTCATTTCCTACAACATAGATATGCTCGTCGAGGCTGTACTCCGCAAAGCGCTGCTCGGCTGTGCCGAGGTCCTGAGTCATATATACTGAAGTACCGTCTCCACGGAGAAGAAGCTTTCTGTCGAGGCCGTCCGCAGTCAGGTCGCACCATACGGAACCGTCCTCCTGCTTCTCGAATATGCCGGCCTCGAGTCCCTTCTGCACGAGAGCCTTTCCGAAAAGGTATGTCTGCGACTCGTAATAAGTCCTGTCGAAATTGATTCCGAGGTCGCTGTATGTCTTGTCGAATCCTTCATACACCCAGCCGTTCATCGTCGCCCAGAGTTCTACTACTTCAGGGTCACCGTTCTCCCATTTGAAGAGCATTTCCTGAGCGGCCTTGAGCGAAGGAGCGTTCTTCTCGGCATCTTCCTTTGACATTCCTTCTGCCACAAGCCCGTCAACTTCCTTCTTGTAGAGATTGTTGAAAGCCACATAGTAGTCACCTACGAGATGGTCACCCTTCTTGCCGCTTGACTGAGGGGTTTCGCCGTTGCCGAGCACCTTCCATGCATACATCGACTTGCATATATGAATACCGCGGTCATTGACGAGATTGACCTTCATCACATTGTGTCCGCAGACCTCAAGAAGCTTTGCCACAGACCAACCGAGAAGATTGTTGCGGATATGTCCGAGGTGAAGAGGCTTGTTTGTGTTGGGAGAAGAATACTCCACCATTATGGTCCTGCCTGTCGGCTCGAGCTGACCGAAATCCTCGGCAGCCGCTATCGAGGCGAATGTATTGTTCCAGTAAACCTCTGAGAATGAAATATTGAGAAAGCCCTTGACCGTGTTGTATCCTGCCACCTCCGGCACATTTGTCTTAAGCCACTCACCTATCGCATTACCTGTATTTTCTGGGGTTGTCTTCGAGACTTTGAGCAGAGGAAAGACTACGAGTGTATAGTCTCCCTCGAATTCCTTTCTTGTAACCTGAACCTGAAGCTGCGCTGCGTTCACTTCCGATCCATAAAGTTCCTTAATAGCCTCTACCGATTTCTCTATAATAAATATTTCCGGGGTCATAGTATTAAAAAACAGTCACCTTGGTGTATATTATCCTAAATAGCTTTTTAAAAGTTTGCTTCTCGAATTGTTCTTGAGTTTGCGGATCGCCTTCTCCTTGATCTGGCGTACCCTCTCGCGAGTGAGTCCGAAACGCTCTCCGATCTCTTCGAGAGTCATCTCCTGGCAGCCTATGCCGAAGAATGACTTGATAATCTCCCTCTCACGGGTGGCGAGAGTAGAAAGCGCCCTCTCGATCTCCTTGTTGAGAGACTCGTTGACAAGGCCGCGGTCTGCACTCGGAGAATCATTGTTGACAAGTACGTCAAGAAGACTGTTGTCCTCGCCTTCGACGAAAGGAGCGTCAACCGACACATGGCGTCCGGATACCCTGAGCGTGTCCGCAATCTTCTCCTTCGGAACATCTATCATCTCAGAAAGCTCCTCGCTCGAAGGCATTCTCTCGTTCTCCTGCTCGAATTTCTGAAGAGCCTTGTTGATCTTGTTGAGGGAACCCACCTGGTTAAGAGGCAACCTCACGATTCTCGACTGCTCTGCAAGAGCCTGGAGAATAGACTGGCGGATCCACCATACCGCATACGAAATGAATTTGAATCCTCTTGTCTCATCAAACTTCTCAGCCGCCTTGATGAGTCCGAGGTTACCCTCGTTGATAAGGTCCGGAA
>CAYXMV010000044.1:0-15197 GCA_964466235.1 uncultured Muribaculaceae bacterium
TCGAACCGCAACCGTCAGAACCGGAATCTGAAATTCTATCCATTAAACTATAGGGGCATGCCTGAAACCTTTGAGGTTTTTGTGTGCAAATATTCTGCAAATATATCAAAAAAATCTTGATTTCGCCACAAAATAGGCCCATATTCCGACATGTGGTGAATTCCGGGCCTCTCTTTCTCCGGAATTTGTACATTTGCATACGTGAACTGAAACCAGAAAAGAAAGATTATGAAGAAAGCTTATGTATTCCCTGGCCAGGGATCCCAGTTTCCGGGAATGGCTAAAGAACTCTATGACAGCAACCCTGTCGCACACGATATGCTCGAAAAGGCAAATGAGATCCTCGGGTTCAGAATAACTGACATAATGTTTGAAGGTACGGCTGATGATCTCAAGCAGACCCGTGTCACGCAGCCGGCTGTGTTCCTGCATTCAGTCGTGCTTGCGAAATGCCTGCCGGATTTTGCGCCGGATATGGTAGCTGGTCACTCTCTCGGTGAATTTTCGGCACTCGTGGCGGCCGGAGCGATGGATTTTGAGTCCGGTCTCAGGCTTGTCTCGACGCGTGCTCAGGCCATGCAGAAGGCCTGCGAGTCTGCTCCGGGAACGATGGCGGCCGTGATAGCTCTTCCGACCGGGAAAGTTGAAGAGATCTGCAGAGAGTGCTGTGCTGACGGCCGGATTGTGGTTGCAGCCAACTATAACTGCGACGGCCAGATAGTCATTTCCGGAGACAAGGAGGCTGTGGAGGCCGCGTGCGTAAAAATGAAGGAAGCCGGCGCCAGACGTGCTCTACCGCTTCCTGTGGGAGGAGCCTTTCATTCTCCGCTCATGGAGTCGGCCCGCGAAGAACTCGCAAAGGGTATCGAGGCTACCGGGTTCAGGCGTCCTGTCTGCCCGGTGTATCAGAATGTGACATCCCTCCCGTCTGTTGACCCTGCCGAGATCAAGGCTAATCTCCTTGCACAGCTTACCTCGCCTGTCAGATGGACACAGAGTGTGAGGAACATGCTCTGCGACGGAGCAACCGCCTTCATCGAGGTCGGTCCCGGCAAAGTCCTTCAGGGACTGGTCGCCAAAATCGCTGCTGACCCCGTAGAGATCACTGGTGCCTGATTCCTTGATAGGTGAAATTCTAAATATTAGGGATAAGGACACCGACCACGCGGAAGATGTTGATGACATCGCTATAAGGCAACTCGAACTCCGGGAACTCCTGCTGATTCTCTGCTATGAATCTTAATGAGTTGCCGTTGTCGATTATTCTTCTCAGGAACATTCCCTGGGACGCGGTGTCAACGACATATATCTCGCCGTTTATTATAGTCGCGTCCTTTGGCATCCTGCGCATAGCCATCAGATAACCTCTGCATATCCGGGGTGACATGGCATCGCCCGGACATGTCGCGAAGAGGTCGTGCTTCTGGAAATGCGGAACCGGAGGCAGTCTCTCTACGTAGCTGGAATTCATTACGTAGTCGTATATGTTGATTTCCGGTGCCCTGAAAAGTCTTGCCGGGATTACCGGAATATCTTCGTCATGGTTGAGCTCGGGATGGTCTTCGATGTCATATTCCTTGACCATCTGCTCCGTGGCGTCGAACATCGGACCTTCGCCTGTCAGGAGCCAGTTGATCCTGAAACCGAATGCCTTGTTCCATTTGGCGGCGGAATTCTTGCCGAAAGGACGTCCGTTAAGCTGGTTGCTCACGGCTGCCTGCTGGACTTCAAGAATATTGGCCGCATCCTGCTGTGACATACCGGATTCGCTGAAATATTCCTTGATTCTTTTACCTATGTCAGTCGCGTTATTCATAGTTTTGTGTAATTAAATTACAATAAGTGTGTAAAAATTTCTTAAAAAGTGTTGATTATTACAAAAGCGGTGTTATATTTGCGGTGGTTTTTATAATAATCTGCTGCAAATATAATATTAATTATGGGAATAAGATTATATATTTCAAAATTTGTAGAGTCTTGTTCTAAGAACATTGTCAAGTATTTCTCTACAATGACCCTCGAGAAAGGTTCTTCGTTAGTATGCCTGATCGGCGGAACCGTATTTCTGATTCTTGCCCTCTGCGGCGCATGGAAATATTATGTTACCATGGGTCTGTGTTATATTGCAGCCTTCATAGTAACCGAAGAGCGTGAACGCTGATGGTCTGAATGAAACTCCATTCAGACCATTGGTGGAATCAAAGCCATTCTGCCAGCCATCTGAAATATTCTCTGTGCCACATCATCGCGTTCTGCGGCTTGAGAATCCAATGATTCTCGTCAGGGAAGATAAGAAGCCTTGAAGGTACTCCCATCATCTGTGCAGCATTGTAGGCTGCCATTCCTTGATCTACAGGAACTCTGTAGTCCATGGCACCATGTATGACCATAAGCGGCGTCCTCCAGCGTGTCACCTTCTTATGAGGTGATTCGGCATAATGACGTACGGCTCGAGGAGCATTGCTCCATGGAGAGCCTCCCTGCCTTATACCTCCGAAAGTCTGACCGTCTCCAGCCGGTCCGACAGGTGCTGCCCCGGTACCTATGCGCGAGTCGAACCATGCCTCATGGAGTCCGCCGTTGTCGAAATTCGGGAACCACAGTTCTTCAGTGGTCATATACATGTGCTCCTGATTGAATATTCCGGCATGGGCTATGAATGCGTCGAACATTCCTTCATGGGTACCGCAGAGATTGTAAACCGAATATCCTCCATAGCTTGCTCCGCAAGCCGCCATCTTTCCTATGTAAGGCTCAGCCTTGAGCTCACGCGCTGCAGCAAGATAATCCTGCATGTTCAGTCCCGGATAGTCTCCTGAAATCTGCTCCGTCCACTCCTGGCCGAATGCTGTCGTACCTCGTCTGTTAGGCAGGACCACTACATATCCCTGATCGGCCATCAGGCGATAGTTCCATCTGTATGACCAACCTTGGCTGAGAGTTCCCTGCGGACCTCCGAGACATATCAGGATTGACGGATATTCCTTTGTGGCATCGAACTGAGGCGGGTAGAGCACCCATGTGAGCATATCCTTGCCGTCAACCGTCCTTATCATCCTTGCTTCGGTCTTGTGAGGCGTGAGCTGTGAAAGAATGTGACCGTTCTCGGAGGTGATCTGCCTGCAGTATTTGGCATCGGCAGGCCCGTCAGCCGGTACCTTCACAGCCACGAACTCGGTAGGGAAGTCCATGCTGCACCATGTCGTGTATATTGTCTTTCCGCCGTCCTCGGCTTCAGTGACATGGAAAGGAGAGCCGAAGTCATACCACAGGTCATCCGCAGTGAGCCTGTCTATCTTCCACGGCGCGAGCTTGCTCCTGCCCTGAGTCTTTATGACCGTTCCGACAGCTTCGGCAGAAGGCCCCTCGGCCACGAAAATGCCCTGGATTCCCTCTGCAAGAGCGGCAAAATAAATGTCCTTGGAATCCTCAGACCATGCAGGGCCGGACACATTGTATTTGAATGAGCCTGTTACATCGGTGATTCCCCAGAACGAAGGCATGCCCTTTCCGTTGTCGGATACACCAGACCAGTCGGCATACGCCACCATAAGTCTCTGCTTGTCGGCTTCATATCCGTCGCGGGCCATGCTTACCCAGGCGAGTTTCGATCCGTCCGGGCTCCAGACCGGATCCGTGTCATATCCTCCCTTCATGTCGATCACAGATGTCTCGCCGGTCTTTATATTATATATGTATATTTCCGTATTGGTGGAGAATGCATATTTCTTTCCTACTGCTTTCCTGCATGAATAGGCGATGAATCGGCTGTCAGGACTCCATGCAAGCTGCTCGATGCCGCTGAACGGCTCTGTAGGCAGTTCATAGAGGGCACCCTCTTCTCCGAGGATGTCAACCGAGCCGGCAGTCGTCACCGTCTTGTTGCCGGAGAAACTGAAATCAGCGACATAGGTATGCGGAATCTCCATCACCGTGTGGTCCCAGTGTCTGTAGAGAAGATCATCAGTCGTATATGCTGTGGCCTTGTCGAGTTCCGGATATATGTCAGCAGGTGCCTTTACATGGCTCTTCACGGTGCTGACATACATGACTTTCTTCTGGTCAGGCGAAAGCTTGAACTCGCTCACTCCGGCTTCCACATCGCTGACCTTCTTGAGCCGCGTGAGCTTCCATGCGCCGCCTTTCTCTTCGATCCTGGCTACCCATATCTGACCTCCGGTCGTGAAGGCTATCTTCTTGCCGTCATTGCTCCAGCGGGCATTTCCGATACTCTTGCCTGATGTTGTAAGCTGTTGGGGATCAGAACCGTCAATGTTGCATATGAAAAGGTTGCGCACACTTCTGTTATCTTCGACTGATGTGTAGCTCACACCATATAATATATGTCTGCCGTCAGGCGACACCTGTGGGTCGGACATCCTTCCGAAGGCCAGAAGCACTTCCGGACTCATCCTGCCTTCCTCGATGACCATATCGCTCCTGCCGATATAGCCCTCGCTGTCAAGTTCTGTCTTTTCTCTTGTCATTACAATCAGGATTCCTGCGGCGATCCCTATCAGGAACGCGAATCCGCAGATTCGTTTAACATTCTTCTTCATATATGTGTTGCATTATTGTTGCTCATAAAGCCCTGCCGCATCCTTAAGCTGCCTTGCGACGGCATTGCGGACCCCTTCGGGTTCAAGCACTTCGATCCTGCTGCCGTATTTGCAGAATTCCATGACCAGATTGTCGTTAGGGCATACGAATATGCTGAATATCACATCTTCGCCGTCTCCCCATTTATCCGCCGCCTCCTGCTTTTCGCGTCCCCTCAGCTCCTTCTGGCTCGCATGTATGGGAAGGTCCCTCAGAAAACGTGCCTCCGTGGGTGATGTCCTGAACAGAATCGTCTGTCCCGGGCCTTCAGGGAGATATATTCCGAAACTTGTTGCAAAAAGTTCATCCACATCGAATCCGGCCGGCATGCGGAATGTCCTGTCAGTGACCTCGAGCCTTTTGACCCTGTCTATCCCATAGACCCTTACGGCATTCCGTTCGATGCAGTGACCTATTATATACCAGCGCTTTGCAAATTCTTTGACGGCGTATGGCCTCAAGGTGTATCTGCTCTCTCGGGAACTTGTATATTTCTGATATGCAATCTCTATCTCATGACCGTCGGTCATGGCCTCAAGCACGCTTGTGAGGTGTCTGTGTCCGGAAGGGATGTCCTCGACGGAGACTCTGCCAGAGAGCCTCTCGCGGCCGAGCGAAAGCATGTTGTTGACAGTGAATGTGTTGATCAGCCAGGCTGTCTCGGCATTCTCGTCTGCGACATCCTCAGAGTATGCCACAAAATATCTGTTGGTGCTGCGGTTGCATTCTATCTTTATCCCGAACACCTCTTCCACCGCCTCGCGATGATTGTTGAATGTGCGGCGGGAATAAGGGCTGTCGAACCGGCCCTCCCATCTGTCGGAAATCTCCTCCAGGCTGAGTCCTCTTTCTCCGGCCCTGATGAATGTCTGCACCAGCCAGATGTATTTTCTCAATAATTCCGTTACCATTTCAACTGATCTTACTATAGTCTTTCACCTGATATTTGTCTTTCCTGAGCTCGGCCCGCAGCAGCTGGTTGTGGTCGGCGTGAAGCGTGGGGTCCTCCCTGAGCACGGCCTCCGCGCATTCCCTCGCGGCATTCAAGATCATTCCGTCCTTTGCAAGCGACGCAATATTCAGACTGATGGGGAGTCCGCTCTGCTGAGTTCCCTCAAGGTCTCCGGGGCCTCTCATCTTCATGTCCTCTTCAGCCAGTTCAAACCCGTTTTCAGTTGAACACATCAGTTCTATCCTGTGTCTCGACTCCTTGCTCATCTTATGTCCGGTCATCAGCACGCAGTATGATTTCTCGCTGCCTCGTCCGACTCGTCCGCGCAGCTGGTGAAGCTGACTCAGTCCGAACCTCTCCGCACTCTCGATCACCATCACGGAAGCGTTAGGCACATCCACACCGACCTCGATTACCGAAGTGGCCACAAGGATGTCGGCCCTTCCGGCAGCAAAAGCATCCATGTTGAATTTCTTCACATCATTCAGCTGCTTGCCATGCACGACGGCCGTCTTATAGTCCGGAAACGGGAAATTCTTTATTATTTCTTCGGCTCCGGCTTCAAGACTCTGATAATCAAGCTTCTCTGTTTCGTTGATAAGAGGATATACAACGAATATCTGCCGTCCTATGGCAATCTGGTCCTTCATGAACTTATATAATGCCGGCCTCTTGCCTTCTGTAGCATGGATGGTCTGAACCGGCTTCCTGCCAGGAGGAAGTTCGTCGATGACCGACACGTCAAGGTCTCCGTAAAGCGTCATCGCAAGGGTACGCGGAATAGGAGTCGCCGTCATCACGAGCACATGAGGCGGAGCTCCGCACACAGCCTTGCGCCACAGCTTCGACCGCTGTTCCACGCCGAAACGGTGTTGCTCGTCGATTATTGCAAGCCCGAGATTGCGGAACACCACATTGTCCTCGATCAGCGCGTGCGTGCCCACGATTATCCCTATGCTGCCGTCCTCAAGCCCTGCATGTACCTCCCTGCGCTCCGATGCCTTCGAACTTCCTGTAAGCAGCGCGGACTTCACTCCCGTCGGCCCGAGAAATTTCTGAATATTCTTATGATGCTGCTGTGCAAGCACTTCTGTCGGTGCCATGATGCATGCCTGGTATCCGTTTCCGATGGCGATCAGGGCAGTAAGCACTGCCACCATGGTCTTTCCGCTTCCCACATCGCCCTGCAGGAGCCTGTTCATCTGATGACCGCTTCTCATGTCGTTGCGGATCTCCGTGATGACCCTTTTCTGAGCCCCGGTCAGAGGGAAGGGAAGTGCTTCGTAGCATTTGTTGAATGCCTCGCCGACCTTCGGCATGACAATGCCCTCCTCGGCCCTGCTGCGCACATATTTCTGCTTCAGTAGAGACAGCTGCAGATAAAAGAGTTCCTCGAACTTCAGCCTGTACCGTGCCTTCTCCAGAGACAGCATGTCTTTGGGAAAATGAATGTTCCTCAATGCAAAGTGTATAGGCACCAGTCCGCACTGCTTCATGAGGTATTCAGGCATGCTCTCCCCGACAGCTCCCAATGCCTTGTTCAGCGCGGCGTCCATAAGTCTGTTCATCACCTTTCCGGTCACCCCGCTGTTCTTCAGCTTTTCCGTACTCTGATATACTCCAGTCATCGTCATCCCCATTCCTGTTCCCCTCGAAGGCCCTTCCGATGGTCCTGCGGCTCCGTTTCCAGGCACGGCGTCCACCTCCGGATGCACGATGTTCATTCTCCCGTTAAATGCGGTCGGCTTCCCGAAGAACACCCATTCGCTTCCGTCCTTGAGCTTCTCGTACATCCATTTTATACCTTTGAAGAACACCAATTCAATCTCGCCGCTTCCGTCTCCGACCCACACGCTCATCCTTTTGGCTTTATCGGGCAGGTCAATCCTGATCACCCTTGCGCATATCTGTACATAAGCCATATCCGGCCTCACGTCAGCTATCCTTACCACAGTGCTCCTGTCGATATACCTGAAGGGATAGAGCCTGAGCAGTTCCCCGACGGTGCCCACACCGAGTTCCTTCCGCAGCAGTCCGGCCCTTTTCGGTCCCACTCCCGGAAGAAACTGAATGTCCATATCCAAAGCGCTCTTTTCCATATATATAGTACTTTGTTCCCTGGCAAAAATACGCATCGCATGTGCCATAACACGGCAAATATACAAAACTATCCACAAATGCGGCATGTAATCTCACAAAAACGTTTCTGCCAAGTTTCTATGTCATCCGGAACTATCTTTAGAAACTGTTTCACTTCGTTCCGGATGGCAGATGAAAAACAGGAAAAAAATTTCGTAGAAAAATTTAAACCGTTTCATACATTCCGGTAAAAGAATTATATTTGTGGGTTATTTCAAAAAATCAGACACAATGGCAAAGAAATTAGTCGTAGGAATCACTCAGGGCGACGGCAATGGCATCGGATACGAGGTGATCATCAAGGCATTGGCGGATGAGAGGGTGCTTGACCTCTGTACGCCGGTGATATATGGCTCATCAAAGATATTCGGCTTCTACAAGAAGCAGATACACAACATCGAACAGATAAACACGAATGTAATCACATCGGCGAAAGATGTGCATCAGAAGAGGGTGAATATTGTGAACTGCCTTCCGGAAAATGTATTCGTGGAGCCGGGACAGGCTACTCCGGAGTCTGCCAAATCGGCGATGAAGGCTCTCGAGAGGGCTGTGGAGGACGTGAAGGCCGGATATATCGATGTGCTTGTGACGGCACCTATAAATAAAAGGGCTATGGTCAACGAGGGCTTCAGCTACACCGGACATACCGAGTATCTCGAGAAGGAATTCGGGGTTGACGAAGTCGCCATGATCATGGTCTGCGACCAGCTGAAGGTCGGAGTCGTCACCGGGCATATATCGCTCAAGGATGTATGTGCAAGTGTAACGGAGGAAAAGATTCTCCGTAAGCTCAGGCTCATGAAGGCATCTCTTCAGAGAGACTTCGGTGTTGACCAGCCGAAGATTGCTGTCCTCGGACTCAATCCGCATTGTGGGGACGGAGGACTTCTCGGTGACGAGGAACAGCAGATCATCCTTCCTGCCGTGAAGAAGGCCAATGAGGAAGGCATACTCGCATTCGGACCATATTCGCCTGACGGATTCTTCGGTCTCGGGAACTACAGCAAATATGATGCGGTCCTCGCCATGTATCACGATCAGGGACTCACTCCGTTCAAGGCCATAGCATTTGAAGAAGGAGTGAACTACACGGCCGGACTTCCTGTTGTAAGGACGTCTCCGGACCATGGAACGGCATACGAAATGGCCGGCCGCGACCTTGCTGATCCGCGCTCCATGATGTCTGCCATATATACTGCCATAGACATCTATAACCGTCGCGCCGATTACGATGAACTTGTGGAGAACCGCATGACGGTCAAGATGCCTGACACTGAAATCAAGCCTCGAGGCGGAAGAATCATAGAATAATTCCGGCCGTAACATGTCAGATAACACACAATCACAGGCAGCTGCACAAAGGCCGCCTATCTTTCTGTTCACCGACGGGGCCTCAAGCGGCAATCCGGGGCCGGGAGGATACGGAGTTGTGCTCAAATGTGCCGGAGCAGTAAAGGAGATGTCGGAGGGATTCAGTCTCACCACGAACAACAGGATGGAGCTGTTGGCTGTGATCAAGGGTCTTGAAGCCATAAAATGGCAGAATGCCGTGGTGCATGTATATAGTGATTCGTCCTATGTTGTGAACGCCATCAACAAAGGGTGGCTCGAGAACTGGAAACGCAAAGGCTTTGCAAAGGTGAAGAATCCTGACCTGTGGATGCGTTTTGCTCCCCTGATGCAGAAGCACAGGGTGGCCTTCCATTGGATAAAGGGACATGCGGGGCATCCAGAGAACGAACGTTGCGATGCTCTCGCTGTGGCTGCCGGAGCCGGTGCCGTGGCGGCAGGGAGACAGCTTCCTCCCGATCCCGGCTATACCTCGGACGATGTATAGCTGACATAACTTTCGCATCCGCGAAAGACCTTGACTTAGAGGCCGTCAGGCCGATAGCAAGTCCTTTCCCCGAGGGAAAGGATTTAGGATAGGGGTAACGTAAACATAGGAAAGTGCGGTGGGCAAAGTTTCGCAGGTGCCTCCGGCTTTCAAATACAGAATATCTTACGACTTGCGAAACTTTAGTAAATATATGAACGTAATTCAGACAGAGATCCCCGGTGTGGTGATCATAGAACCAAAGGTGTTCGGCGACAGCCGTGGTTATTTCTTCGAGTCATTCTCGGAGAAAATGTTTGTGGAGAAGGTGGCACAGACCCGTTTTGTGCAGGACAACGAGAGCAGGTCGTGCTATGGAGTTGTACGGGGTCTCCATTTCCAGAAACCGCCTCATGCCCAGGCCAAGCTGGTGAGGGTAGTGAAGGGAAGAGTCCTCGATGTGGCGGTTGATGTCAGGAAGGGATCTCCTACTTACGGCAAGCATGTCGCTGTCGAACTCACGGAGGACAATCACCGCCAGTTCTTCATACCGCGCGGATTCGCCCATGGTTTCGCTGTCCTTTCGGAAGATGCTGTATTCCAGTATAAATGTGACAATTACTACGCTCCGCAGAGTGAAGGTGCCATTGCATGGGATGACCCTGACCTCGGCATAGACTGGCGTATTCCAATGGACAAGGCCCTTCTTTCGGAAAAGGATTCAAGACATCCGCGTCTCAAGGATGCGGAAATCCCTTTCGAATTTTAGGCGATGAAGATACTGGTGACAGGCTGCGGCGGCCAGCTCGGCCAGGCTGTGATGGACTCGTCCCATGTCGGGGAGCATGAGTTCATCTTCACGGCCCGTGCGCCGGAGCTCTTGTCCGGGGGCGACCGTCCTGAAGAAGTTGCTTCAGGACGCCCTACGGTCCTTCCGCTGGATATAACGGACAGGGATGCTGTGGCCGATATGCTGGGTGCCAATGATATAGATCTGATACTGAACTGTGCCGGATATACCGATGTCGCACGCGCCGAGACCGAGCCTGAGAAGGCACGGAAGATAAATGCGGAAGCTGTGGCCTGCCTGGCGGAGGCAGCCCGGGACAATGATGCTCTTCTGATCCATATATCCACCGACTATATATTTGACGGGAAATCATCTGTCCCATACACAGAAGAAGATGTGCCTCTGCCTGTCAGCGAATACGGACGGTCGAAGATAGAAGGTGAGAGGGCTGTCATGGACTCCGGATGCAGGTATCTGATAGTCAGGACGTCATGGCTGTTCAGCCGTTACGGGCACAACTTCCTCAAGACCATTCTTAAGAAATCTGCGGAACAGCCGAGTCTGACTGTCGTGGCGGACCAGACGGGCACTCCTACGTATGCCCCGGATCTGGTGGATGCGATTTTCCATGTAATCAACGGCAACATGACGGACAGGACAGGCATCTATAACTATACCTGTGAAGGTGTCTGCTCATGGTACGAGTTCGCTAAGGAAATATGCGCCGTGGCCGGACGGAAATGCGATGTGGTACCATGCCGGACGGAGGATTATCCCTCTAATGTGAAGCGTCCTCGTTATTCGGTTCTCGATAAGCGGAAATTCAAGGAAACCTTCGGAGTTGAAATTTCCCATTGGAAGGATTCTGTGTCCGTATGTGTCTCTGAAATTGAAAAATTTGGGTAAATCCTTATTTGTCACTATATTTGTAGGTTGTTTGTGTCATACTGCACAGACAACCTGCATTTGAATATAAAAAGTAACAGATATGTCATTTACAGACGTTTTCAAAAAATTGTTCGGTACCAAGGCGGACCGAGATATGAAGGCCATCAGGCCTACCCTTGACAAGGTGCTTGAGGCATACAGACACATTGACATCTTGTCGGACGACGAACTCAGAGAAAGGTGTCAGGGACTCAAGGACAAGATTCAGGCTGCGATTGCGGCAGACGAGAAAAGGGTGGCCGAGATCAAGGACGAGCTTGAGAAGGATATACCTCTCAGCCAGAAGGAAGCCCTCGCGACAGAGTCTGACAAGCTCGTCAAGAAGATAGACGAGACTATCGAGAAAGTTCTCGACGAAATACTTCCTGAGGCTTTTGCCATCATGAAGTCAACGGCGCGCAGATTCAAGGAGAATCCTGTCGTCAAGGTGAAGGCTACCGATTTCGACCGTACCCTCAGCACTACCAAGGAGTTTGTGACCATCGACGGCGACTATGCGCTCTGGCAGAATCATTGGATTGCCGGCGGAAACGAAATCACATGGGACATGGTCCACTATGACGTACAGCTTATCGGCGGCATCGTCCTTCATCAGGGAAAGATCGCCGAGATGGCTACAGGTGAGGGAAAGACCCTTGTGGCAACTCTTCCTGTGTTCCTCAATGCATTGGCAGGCAAGGGAGTACATGTGGTGACAGTCAATGATTACCTCTCGAAGCGAGACTCTGAATGGATGGGTCCTCTCTACATGTTCCATGGTCTGAGCGTGGACTGCATAGACAAGCATCAGCCTAACAGCGACGCCCGCAGGAAGGCATACGCATGCAACATCACCTTCGGAACCAACAACGAGTTCGGTTTCGACTACCTCCGAGACAATATGGCTACGTCGATGAATGACCTCGTGCAGCGCAAGCATCATTTCGCCATAGTCGATGAGGTTGACTCCGTGCTTATCGACGACGCCCGTACCCCTCTCATCATCTCCGGACCTGTACCTAAGGGCGAGGACCAGCAGTTCATGGAATACAAGCCATTGGTGGAGAGGCTCTTCAGCAATCAGAAGACCCTTGTCAACCAGCTTCTCAATGAGGCTAAGAAACTCATCGCAGAGGGTAATGAGAAGGACGGAGGAGTCCTTCTGTTCAGAGCATTCAAGGGTTATCCTAAATACAAGCCTCTCATCAAGTTCCTCAGCGAACCGGGCATGAAGCAGCTTCTGCAGAAGGTTGAGAACTATTACATCCAGGACAATGAACGCGAAATGCCTTTCATCACCGATGAACTCTATTTTGTGATCAACGAGAAGCAGCATTCGGTTGACATGACCGACAAGGGACGCGACCTCATCACTGGAAATCTTTCGGACAGCAATTTCTTTGTGCTTCCGGACGTGGGAGCGGCAGTTGCCGAGGTTCAGAAGGATACGACCCTATCGGCTGAGGAAAAACAGGTGAAGAAAGACGAGATTCTTGCGGATTTCGCCCTCAAGTCAGAGCGTGTCCATACTGTGAGCCAGCTCCTCAAGGCCTATACGATGTTCGACAAGGAAATCGACTACATCATCCAGGACGGCAAGGTCAAGATCGTCGATGAACAGACGGGCCGTATCATGGAGGGACGCCGCTGGAGCGACGGACTCCATCAGGCGGTCGAGGCAAAGGAAAACGTGAAGGTGGAGGCTGCGACCCAGACGTTCGCCACAATCACGCTTCAGAATTATTTCCGAATGTACCACAAGCTTGCCGGAATGACGGGTACTGCCGAGACTGAGGCAGGCGAGTTCTGGTCTATCTATAAACTTGATGTCGTGGTAATCCCGACAAATCGTCCTATTGCCCGAATCGACCAGAACGATCTTATATATAAGACGAAGAAGGCAAAATACGAGGCTGTGATCGGCAAGATCGTTGAACTCACTAAGGAAGGACGCCCTGTCCTTGTCGGTACTACCGATGTCGAGACTTCAGAGCTCCTCAGCCGTATGCTCAGGCTCCGCGGAATAGAACATCAGGTGCTCAATGCGAAGCAGCACGCACGTGAGGCGGAGGTCGTGAAGCATGCCGGTGAACCTTCTACTGTGACTATCGCCACCAATATGGCCGGTCGAGGAACCGATATCAAGCTGCCGGACGAAGTGAAGGCTGCGGGAGGACTCGCGATCATCGGTACCGAGCGTCATGACAGCCGTCGAGTTGACCGTCAGCTCCGCGGACGATCCGGTCGTCAGGGTGATCCGGGATCTTCAATATTCTATGTTTCGCTTGAAGATAAACTCATGCGCCTTTTCGGCTCAGAGAAGATTGCAAGCGTTGTTGACCGTCTCGGAATGGAGGAGCATGAAGCTCTTGAAGCACCGATGCTCAACAACTCCATCGAGAGGGCTCAGAAGAAGGTCGAGGAGAACAATTTCGGTATCCGTAAGAGGCTTCTTGAATATGACGACGTGATGAACTCTCAGCGTGAAGTCATCTATACGAAGAGACGCAACGCCCTTTCCGGTGAAAGAGTCGAGATCGACGTCATGAACATGATGCAGGATATGGCCCAGATCTTCGCAGAGAAGGCTGAAAATTATGACTACGAATCATTCTCGGAAATGGTCATGATGGCACTCTCTACCGATCTCGGATTCGATGAGGAGTTCTTCGGCAAGGCCGGGGCAAAGGCCATTGCGGAGAAGCTGCATGAGAATATGCTTGCTACATATACCCGTCGTATGGACACGATGGTGCAGAAGGCTTTCCCTATCATCAAGGAAGTGTATGAAAAGCAGGCAGCCATCTATGAGAATATAGCGATACCTATCTCTGACGGCCGCAAAATGCTGACCCTTTCAGTCAACCTCAAGAAGGCGTATGAGTCTGAGGGCAAGGAGATTGCGCGAGTACTCAGCAAGACCATCACATTATGGCAGATCGACGAGAAATGGAAGGAACATCTGCGTGATATGGACGACCTCAAGCAGTCGGTTCAGAATGCCACATACGAGCAGAAGGATCCTCTCCTGATATATAAGTTCGAAAGCTTCAACCTCTTCAGTCAGCTTCTCGAGACTCTTAACAAGGATGTCCTCTCGTTCCTTCTGAGAGCCTTCATTCCTCTGCGTGATGCGTCGCAGGCGAAGGCTCCGGTTCAGCAGAGAAAGACTGATATGAGTCAGATGCGTACCGGCAGGACAGACCTTGTTACCAACGGAGGCGAGGCCAAGAGCAATATGCCGGTGCATGTCGAGAAGCAGGTCGGACGTAATGATCCTTGTCCTTGCGGATCCGGCAAGAAGTATAAGAACTGCCACGGCAAGGGCTTGTAAAATGCCTTTGTGCTCAGGTGTGTGAACAATAGCAAACTAAAATAAATAAGAAACTATGGCAAAAACAGAACCTGTGGTGAATGTGAATTCGATAAGCAGAATTTCGGCAGGCACCATAATCAAGGGAGAGATACAATCTCCATACGACATCCGCGTTGACGGAACATTCGAAGGCAGGGTTCAGACAAAAGGTCGCGTAGTGGTAGGGGAGAACGCAAGTGTCAAGGGCGATGTGGTCTGTGAAAACATCGACCTGTGGGGCAAGATGGAAGGCAATGTGTTCGTAAAGAATACTCTGGCCCTCAGGGAAGGCTGTAAGGTTGACGGCAACCTCAATGTCAGAAGGCTTTCTGTGGAGCTCGGTTCTTCATTCAACGGCAACTGCCGCATGATTACTGAGGAGGAGTTCGACAAGATTTCAGGTATTGTGGAGAAGGATCAGAAGACAGCAGCGCAGTCTCACAAGCAGAACGCTCAACCCGCTGCTCCTGCAAACTAAGTATCTGACAGTATGAACAAGAAAAAAGCCTTTCTACATCAGTAGGAAGGCTTTTTCTTGAGTGGGAGCGGAGGGATTCGAACCCCCGACCCTCTGCTTGTAAGGCAGACGCTCTGAACCAACTGAGCTACGCTCCCT
>CAYXMV010000045.1:0-14962 GCA_964466235.1 uncultured Muribaculaceae bacterium
TTGATTCATTCGGAAACGTATCACCTCTCTACCTTGCAGACCTTCAGGACCCTGCAACAGGCAAGATTCCTCCACGCGTGGTTGACATCAACTCAGGTACAGCCCAGAACTACTACAAGTACATCGCACACTATGTGACCCCTGAGGATTACGAAGCGGTCAAGGCCCTCGGCATCGAGAATCCTGAGGCTTACGACTTCGCTAAGATTCTGGAGTGGTAATCAGAACATTGCAACAGCAATATATACAGAATGCAGGAGTCCCGAGGGGCTCCTGTATTGGTAAGGTGAGTATCCTGTCAAATTGCAGCGCCATTATCGTGCTGTTCTGCGATACCACTCCTGCGGCCAGTTGAATTCAAATCAGAGATTTCTGATTTGTTTGAATATTTGGAAAATATCGCTACATTTGCATTAAATTTGAATAACTCAAAAATAAAACAAACAACATTTAAAAGAAAAACATTATGGCTACAAAGTTTTACAGATGCCGCCATTGCGGTAACGTCATACAGAAGGTGGTTGACAGCAAGGTTCCTGTGGTGTGCTGCGGAGAAAAGATGGAAGAACTGATTCCGGGAACAGTTGACGCAAGCGTAGAGAAGCATCTTCCTGTCGTGACGCGTCTCGACGATCACACAATCAAGGTTGAAGTGGGCAGTGTCGCTCATCCTATGTCACCGGAACACCACATCGCATTCATCTATGTAGAGACAGAGAACGGCGGAATCCGCGTTGACCTCAAGGACAAGCCTGAAGCCGTAGTTTCATTGGGAGACGAGAAGGCTGTGGCAGTCTATGAATACTGCAATCTTCACGGTCTCTGGAAAACCGAACTATAAGGATAATCACTTCCTGCGCTTAGGATTCGCAGGAAACCATCCCTTCTTCACACGCTTCTCCTGTTCGAAAAGTTCATGTATCGACCAGAAGCTTGAGAAACCGGTCACACCGGTGATGCTGGCCCAGATGACGTTATCAATAAAGACAGAGCATACACTGAAAAGCACTCCGGCAAGCGCAAATGCCCACCAGCAGCGCTTGCCGAAATGGTATTCCGCCTTGATGACAAGAGGATGAAACAATCCTATGATGATAAAGGTCGCAAGACCTATTATTATACCGTTACAATTCATTCTTCTGATATTTGAACCTGCAAAGATAACACTTTTCACGAAGAAACCTACCAATAGGAACTGATAAAAAGAACAGTGGTAAGACAAAAATCCTGCCACTGTTCTTATAATGTACTGAACATCACCGGATTCACTCGGCAACGCGGCACACATACGTAGTCTCTGGCTGAACCTTGCCCTTAAGAATACCGTTCTCTACCTTGAATGTCTGACCATAGACATCATCCTTATATTCTCCGTCAGGGAGAGCTGTAGGAAGTTCCACAGTGTTTTCCTCAAGAGCAAGATTGATCACCGCCGCTCCCTTATTGCCGCGGTTCACTACGATCACTTCGGCATCCTGAGAGAACTGAAGATCCTCTATCTGGCCCTTCATATCCTTGCGGAAGTTGTTCACTGCCACAACCTCAGGGTGGAAGAACTCATCGTTTCCACGTGCTCCAAGGAGATTGTCTCCCCAATAATTTTCACGTGTAGAGTTCATAGGGCGGCTGAAGAAGAGAGGAGTACCGTTCTGACGGGCAGTGATGAGAACCCAGCCGAGACGGATCTGAGTATCAGTAAGTCCTGCTGACTCATGAGCATTGCAGTATGTGTCGTGGCTCTCGACCCAAGTCGTAAGATGCTCCGGAGCTGCACGATGGTGCCATGAAACAAGGTCAAGATCCTTTGCGCTATGATTCTCGAGAGCTCTGCAGAGCACATGGCCATAGCTTGAGGCTGTCTGTCCGAAATATCCTGCATATTCTTCTTCTGGTACATTTCTTCCCTGAAGCACCTCGCCATATACGAACAGGCTGTCATAAGGTATTTCCAATGAAACACCGAGAACTTCCTTGCGTCCGGTGGCCACATCCCAGAAATCATTGACAGTCACTCCTGCAAGGGTATCGAGAGGATCCGAATGGACACCTATATGCTTTGCCGTGTCATAACGGAAGCCGCGCACGCCCATCTTCACAAGTTTGTTGACAAACTGCATGTAATACTTCTGGAAAAGAGGATTCTCGGTGTTCACATCCGGAAGTCCGCCGACTCCCTGAAGGGTGCACTGCGCACGGTCTCCATAGTTTCTGATACCCTTAAGTCCAGCCGTGTGGAACATCTTGTCCCTTCCGCCCACAGCCTCATAGAACTCGTCTGACACGAGGTCGGTGTCGAATGCAGTATGATTAGGAAGCACATCCACAAGTACACGTATGTCATACTTCTTCGCAGAGTCAAGCATTGCCTGCATCTCTTCCTCTGTTCCGAGAATATTGTTTCCGACAGTCCAGTCCGTTGGCTGATAATAATGATACCAGTTACCCTCCTTCCTGTCGAAAAGCTTTACATTTCCTCCTTCCGGACTGAAGCATGCATTGACAGGTGAAGTCTGGAGCATTGTGAATCCTGCGTCGGAAATCTGCTTCATGTTCTCTGCGATGGTAGGGAAGTCCCAGCTCCATACATGGAGAATGCTTTCGGTGTTTGTGAAATTCGGATCATGAGTCATGCGATCGACCGTGTTGACCTGATTCTGCGATGCACAGGCAGCAAGGCACAGGCATGCGGCAATTGAAATAATTCTGTTCATTTTAAATATGTTTTATAATTGAATTGATTTTTCAAAGGCCCGTAAATATAAACATAATATCGAAAACAAATACTCTGCATGACAAAATAATTGGTCAGACGGCAGATATTGCTATGTGAGAGGGAAGAAGTTGCAGATTATTCAGAAACTGTTTCAATTTTTTCGTGCAAAATTCAAACAGTTTCTCAAAAACATTTTGATATTACACCAAAAGAAACGAAATTTGCTAATATTATGTAAAATCAAATATATACTATATAAATATGACACTTATTGAAAGCATAATCGCACGTGCAAAATCCAACAGACAGCGCATAGTGCTTCCGGAATCGCTCGAAGAGCGTACACTCACCGCTGCCGACATGGCTCTCGCAGACGGAATCGCTGACATCATCCTCATCGGAAACCCTGACGAGATCTTCGCTCTCGCCGATAAGCTCGGCCTCAAGAACATCGGAAAGGCCACCATCATCGATCCAGCGACAAGCGACAAGACAGCAGAATACGCAGAACTTCTCTACGAACTCCGCAAGAACAAGGGAATGACTCCGGAGAAGGCAGCACAGCTCGTTCTCGATCCTCTTTATTTCGGATGTCTCATCATAAAGAGCGGGGACGCCGACGGACAGATCAGCGGCGCACTCTCGACAACAGGCGAGACCCTCAGACCAGCCCTCCAGATCATCAAATGCTCTCCAGGCATCACATGCGTCAGCGGCGCAATGCTCATGATCACCCAGACTCCTGAATACGGTGAAAACGGAGTACTCGTGGTGGGAGACGTTGCTGTGACACCTATGCCGGATGCTTCCCAGCTTGCACAGATTGCTGTCTGCACAGCTCAGACAGCTAAGAGCGTGGCCGGATTCGCAGATCCTAAGGTTGCGATGCTCTCATTCTCTACCAAGGGTTCGGCAAAGCACGAAGTGGTTGACAAGGTTGTGGAGGCTACAAGACTCGCAAAGGAACTCGACCCTGCAATAAAGATCGAAGGCGAGCTTCAGGCGGATGCGGCCCTTGTTCCGTCTGTAGGTCAGAAGAAAGCCCCTGGTTCGGAAATCGCAGGACATGCTAACGTCCTCGTATTCCCTTGCCTCGAGGTAGGAAACATAGCCTACAAGCTCGTTCAGCGACTCGGCAATGCCGATGCCATCGGCCCTATCCTCCAGGGTATCGCCCGTCCGGTTAACGACCTCAGCCGCGGCTGCTCTGTCGATGACATATACAAGATGGTAGCCATCACGGCATGTCAGGCTATGGATGCGGAATAAATGATTTCACGGACATATCCGTCAAAGTACTTGAAAGCCCTTCAAGTACTTTTTTTTATAAAGATACATCTTTCCTCAAGCGCTCCTGCATGATGGAGGAACCAGCTGTTTAAAACTATGTTGATAACTATTGAGTGGCACTCTCCTTCAGAATGTTTTTAATAGATAACTTCGCGTCCTATCCATTTTTGACACCTAAGAAAACATAACCATGAGCAGCGCAGAGATAACCATCATCAAAAGAGACGGAAAACGTAAGGCGTTTTCGGTAGAGAAAATCAAGAATGCAATCAGAAAGGCCTTCCTTTCTGTAGGCGCATTTGCAACGGAGGAGGACCTCGTCAACATCCTTTCGCACGTGCGCATCACGGAGGGAATGCACGTGGAAGAGATTCAGAATCAGGTTGAAATTGCGCTCATGGCTGAACAGTATTATGCCGTGGCCAAGGCATACATGCTCTATCGTCAGAGGCATAGCGAAGACCGTGAGGTCCGCGACCATCTCGACTTTCTCATCCAGTACTGCCAGGCCGAAAATGCAGCCACCGGCAGCAAATATGACGCGAACGCGAACATTGAGAAGAAGAACCTCGCGACCCTGATCGGAGAACTTCCCAAGAAGAACTTCATACGTCTCAACAGACGCATCCTGACGGACAGGATGAAGAACATGTACGGAAAGGAACTTTCCGACAAATACATACGCCTGCTCAAGAACCATCACATCTATAAGAATGACGAGACCTCCCTCGCGAATTATTGCGCCAGCATCACCATGTATCCGTGGCTGCTCGACGGTACAAAGCCTATCGGCGGCAATTCGATAGGACCGACCAACCTGAAGTCATTCTGCGGAGGATTCATCAATTTGGTATTCATGGTCTCAAGCATGCTCAGCGGTGCCTGCGCCACTCCAGAGTTCCTCATGTACATGAACTATTTCATAGGTAAGGAATATGGACTCGACTATTGGAAGACGCCGGACAAGCCGGTTGACATGTCTGTAAAGAAACGTACGATAGACAAAGTCATCACTGACTGCTTCGAACAGATCGTCTATTCCATCAACCAGCCTACAGGCGCACGCAACTTCCAGGCAGTATTCTGGAACATCTCATACTACGACCGTTTCTATTTCGAAAGCATATTCGGCGAGTTCCGTTTCCCTGACGGCAGCAAGCCTGACTGGGACGGTCTCTCATGGCTGCAGAAGAGATTCATGAAGTGGTTCAATGCAGAGCGTCTCAAGACACCGCTGACCTTTCCTGTGGAGACGATGGCCCTTCTCACAGAGGGCAACGAGGTCAGGGACAAGGAATGGGGCGACTTCACTGCCGAAATGTACTCGGAAGGCCACTCGTTCTTCACCTATATGAGCGACAACGCCGATTCCCTTGCATCATGCTGCCGTCTGCGCAACGAGATTCAGGACAACGGATTCAGCTACACACTCGGTGCCGGCGGAGTATCGACAGGATCGAAGAGTGTCCTCACCATCAACCTTAACCGATGCATCCAGTACGCAGTGAAGAACGGTCAGGACTACATGACATATCTTGCCGAAGTGGTGGATCTCGTGCACAAAGTGCAGCTTGCATACGACGAAAACCTCAAGTCACTTCAGGCACAGGGCATGCTGCCTCTCTTCGACGCCGGTTTCATCAACATAGGACGACAGTATCTCACTGTCGGAATAAACGGTCTTGTGGAAGCTGCCGAGTTCCTCGGACTTGCAATCAACGACAATCCTGACTACACGAGATTCGTACAGAATACCCTCGGACTCATAGAAGAGTACAATAAGAAATACCGCACCAAGACGACCCTCTTCAACTGCGAAATGATTCCGGCCGAGAACGTGGGCGTAAAACATGCCAAGTGGGATAGGGAAGACGGCTATGCCGTGCCTCGCGACTGCTACAACAGCTACTTCTACATCGTAGAGGACAAATCCCTGAACATCATCGACAAGATGCGTCTGCACGGCCGTAAATACATCGAGCACCTCACAGGAGGATCGGCTCTTCACCTCAATCTCGAGGAGCATCTTTCAAAGGCCCAGTACGCACAGCTCCTCAGAGTTGCTGCACAGGAAGGCTGCAACTATTTCACGTTCAACATACCTAACACCATCTGCAACAGCTGCGGACATATCAGCAAGCAATATCTGAAACAATGTCCTCACTGCCAGAGCGAAGATATTGACTATCTGACCCGTATCATAGGTTACATGAAGCGTGTCAGCAACTTCTCTATGGCCCGTCAGGAAGAAGCCGCAAGGCGTTATTACCATCATAACGACATCAAGCATCCGACATGCTGAGATGTTACAGCTACGACATAGTCTGTCAGGAGATCCCCGACGAGATCAGCCTGGCAGTCAACATTTCCGGATGTCCCAACCGATGCCCGGGATGCCACAGTCCGTGGCTATGGGCAGATGAAGGAGAGCTGCTGACAGAAGAAATGCTTTCATGCCTCATAGGGCAATATGCGGCTGCAATCACATGTGTATGCTTCATGGGTGGAGACGGTGATCCTGCCGAAGTCGAGCGGCTTGCAAGTCATGTCCGCACTGAATTTCCTCATCTCAAGACGGCGTGGTATTCAGGAAGGGCAGAACTGCCTGAAGGATTCAACATCAGCAGTTTCAATTTCATAAAGACCGGGCCGTACGTCGAAAGCCTCGGCGGTCTCAGTTCTCCCGGAACAAACCAGCGCCTATATCGCGTATCTGAAGATAAGAAACTGGTCTGCATAAATAATCCTATTGTCAAAAAGTCGTTTTTTTAGCTTTTAAGAATAATTCACCCCCCCCGTTGTTTTTCTGACGTACATACACTATTTTTGTCTGTTGTGTGCAAATTGTGTGTGTTCCAAATGATTCCTACCGACGCAAAACGGCTGATAATTATTGTATTATTGGCGTTCATGTGTCTTTCTGCAAAATCGCAGGAAGCGCGTGAATCCGTTGTGGTCTATTTCAGGAAAGAAAGTGCAGTCTTTGAGGCCGGCTATAAGGACAACGGCATACGCACTGAAGCATTCTTCAGAAAAGTCCGCGAATATCAGAAGATCAGTGATTTCGTAGTCCTGAAAGTCGAAGCGATAGGTACTGCTTCCCCCGAAGGTCAGCTTCTCTTCAACGAAATCATTTCAGAAAAAAGACAACAGAGCGTCGAAAGACATATTCTCAATAACCTTGACATAGAGCCTCAGATCTATTTCAGCCATTTCGTATCCCAGGACTGGGACAATCTCATAAAGGCCATCGAAGCCGATCCCGAAGTCACTTCAAAGGAAAAGATACTTGACATCATACGCAACGGCGGCGACGACCGTCTTGACAGAATGCTTGAGGTCGAGTATTCGCGCCCTTACTGGTATATCTATCACAACATATTCCCGCTCCTGCGTGCCTGCCGCGTGACAGTATTTGTCGATATGTCAGGTGCACTGGATGAGGTCGTCATCGAAGATACCGACATACCGTGCGACGAGGACTTCATACCTCTGCAGAAGGACACGGTGCCATTGATGAAGGTCGTCAAAGTAAACGGCCTCCGTATCGCTATGGACGCTGACGTCAAGGAAGATGATGCGATTGCCGCAGCTCAGGAAATACGCAGGAAGAGGCATGACGAAAGGTGGGACATCGACCGTCAGCTCACGATAAAGAGCAATGTGATAGGCTGGGGAATGTCTGCGGCAAATATAGCCGTCGAAATCGATGTGGCGCGCAACTGGTCGTTCTGCCTTCCTTTCTATTATTCCGGCCTCGACTATTTCAAGGAGACTCTCAAATTCCGTATAGCCTCTCTTCAGCCTGAAGTCAGATATTACATACCTAAAGTCAAGGGCCTGTATGCAGGAGTACATCTCGGAGTCGGCTGGTTCAACTATGCGCTTGACGGAATGTACAGAATACAGGATGCCGGAGGTAAAAGACCTGCATACGGCGGAGGAATCGGGGCCGGTTACAGAATGGAGTTCAAGAAAAACCCTCGGTGGAGGATGGAATTTGCCATAGGTGCAGGAGTCTATGATGCAAAGTACGACAAATTCTATAATGAAGAGAACGGACCGTATGCCGAAAGGGGAGTGAGAAAGACATTTGTCGGCATAGACAATGCCGCAGTGACTTTCACATACAGTTTCGATCTTAAAAGAAAGGAGGGAGGAAAATGAAAAGACTCTTTAATCTCTCCAGAAAGTTCCTCGCCGCATTGATTCTCACTGTGACGGCGGCCGCATGTGTCCATCAGTTCCCTGACGAGACTACTCCTGCAGACTTCGTCCTGAAGCTCAAGTTCAATATCGAAATCGGAGTGAATGTCAATATGAACATGAACACAGAAATCAACACCGGGATCGGAACCGGCACCAAGGTCAGTTCAGAGACACACGACATAAGATACATCGTGAAGTTCTTCCGCTTTGTGAATGGAGAGATGGCCGCTGAGCCGGCGTATGAGCATACATTCACCATAGACGACATCAACATCCACACATTTGAGGAAAATCTTGAAATAGCCGAAGGACATTACAGGATATACGTCTGGGGAGATTATGTAGAGCAGGGCTCCATCGATGACCATCATTACAAGACCGACGGCTTCCCTAAGATTGAACTCATGGTTTCGGAGGACGGCGGATATGAAGGCAGCATGGAAAGCAGAGATGCCTATGTAGGATACACTGACATAGATGTAGTCAGATACGGCAGTACGGAAAAGCCGGTAGAAGCATTCGTTGACATACACAGGCCCCTTGCAAAATTCGTGGTCATCTCCAATGACCTTGAGGAATTCGTCACCAAAATCACCCAGGAGAGGGCTGCGGAACTCAGACAGCAGGCAGTTGCCGGTCTTATTACGGAAGAAGCGGCCGAAGAAGCGCTGACCAAGGCCGTTGATCTCGATGAATTCGATGTAAGGTTCCATTTCATGGGAGACGAATCCACAATGTATAACGCTCCGGTCACATTCGACGTATTTGCCGACAGACCGATAGCCACGGTTCCGGGACTGAATTTCAGTTCGAAGATCAGAGAAACCGCCAATCCGGAGACCGGACAGATGGAAGCGCAGCTCGGATTCGACTATATATTCGTCAATGGCAGCGACACCCACACGAGAGTAGTCGTAGGTGTTTACAACAAAGACGGTGAACAGGTGGCGATGACTCCTTCCATGAAGATACCGTTGAAAAGGAATCAGGTGACTTTCGTACGCGGAAGTTTCCTCATGCACAATGTGGAAGGAGGAGTTGCAGTGAACCCTGGCTTTGACGGACCGGACTACAATTACGAAATAAAATAATAATTAACAATTAAACCAATTTATCATGAAACGCTATTTTTACCTGACAGCCGCCATCGCAGGATTGCTCATGGCCGCTTCATGTCAGAAAGAGGACTTCGCTGTCGCTGAAGGTGACTATGCGGAGGTATCTTTCACAGCAGACCTTCCGGGCGTTGCCACAAAGGCAATCGCTGACGGACAGACAGTCAACAAGCTGTATTATGAGGTTTACACAGTCGAGACCGACGGTGTCACTCCTGTCGGTGAACCTGTCTATGACGCCACTACTGATGTTGATGCAGGAAAGGCTACAGTAAATGTGCGTCTTATCAAGAACAAGCCATACACCGTGTTCTTCTGGGCGCAGTATGATAACGACAACTACAATTCACCTTACACAGTGATTGACCTGAAGAAAATCATTGTAGATTACGCGAATTATTCCTCAAATGACGAGTTTAGGGACGCATTCTATGCTGTTAAGAAGGGCGTGGAGTATGCCGGCGCGACTACCGAAACCATAGAGCTGACAAGACCGTTCGCCCAGGTGAATGTGGCTACTTCGGATGTCGATATCCTTACCCGCGACGGAGTCAGCCTTACTGAAGCCACCTCAACACTCACAATCACCAATGTAGCCAACACGTTCAGCATGTTTGACGGCAAAGCCACAGCAGAAAATCTCGCAGAAGGTGAAACGGAGCTTGATGCATCGTTCACTGTAGCTGCGATCCCTGCCGAGAAGCTTTACAACGTGGGTGCAGATAACAAGTCATACGACTATCTCGCAATGGCTTACATCCTCGTCCCTAATGCAAGCGGCGAAGGTACATCGACATCTGTATCGACAATAACTTCAGAAGTGACTGTAAACGGACTTGAAGGCCCTGTGACAATCAGCTACGAAGGTGCTACTGTCCAGCAGAACCGCAGAACTAATCTGGTGGGTCAGCTGCTTACCACATCTGCAGACTACATGGTTGAGGTTGACAACAAGTTCAACGAACCTGAACACGATCATGAATATGAAAATGTAACAAATGTCGATGCCGCAAACGCAGCATTCGCTTCAGGAAGCACCACATCTGTCAGAATCGAAGAAATCACAGAAGCAGCCGCTACAGTGATTCTTCCTCAGACAGCCGATGAGGTTACAGTCCTCCTTCCTAAAACAGAGGCAACTGTGACATTCGACTATCCTGCAGATGCTGCAGAGACTCCGGACGTACTCAACATCACCGCTCCAGAAGGCACAAGCATCGTGCTCGATGTCGAGAACACGACAGTATATATCAACGGAAAGCTTCAAGATGTCACATCTAAAACAGCAGATCAGACTCTTTATGTTACAGCAGGAACAGTCGTTGAGAACCTTACCGTTGTAAAGGGTAATGTCAGAATAGAGAAAGGCGGAGTCGTAAAGTACATCTGCCTTTCTGATGACGCTGATGAAAAATTAACAGTAAAGGTATATCTTGGCGAAGGCGTGACAGATCCAAAGGTTGCAGAAAAGGACGCCGAAAAGATCACTCTGATTACATTTGCAACCCCTGAAACCGAAGCTTCTTTCGTAGAGCAGGTAGCTGCCACCAAATATGGCAAGGTTACACTTACTGAAAATGTCGTTCTTGAAAATGCGCTGACTATCACTGCCGAACAGGATGTCACCATTGACCTCAACGGTTTCTCTATCAGCCAGGAAAAGGTACAGGCCACAGGATATTCGATGATTGTGAACAACGGTAGGCTTACCATCATGAATGAAGGTAAGATCATCTATGCAGACAAAGCCGAACTTACAAAGGATGTCAATTATGTTTCAAACGCAATTATCAACAACGGTATTCTGACTATCGAGAAGGGTGTAAACGTGATAAACGACAGCGACAAGAGCATCTCCGCATACGGATATCCACATGCTATTGACAACAATGGCACAATGACCATAAACGGAGGTGTATTCACCAACAACACCGACTACAGCTCGATCCGTATCTGGTGCACGACCGATGACAACACGAAAGTAACGATCAACGGAGGAACATTCAACGGAAGCATCGACCTTCATAATGTAAACCAAAATGCCAACAAGGGCACACTGATCATCAACGATGGCGTCTTCAATGCAGATACATATACAGGATGCGCTGTCCGTCTGCTTGGTTTCGGTACGGATGTGGATGAGCTCAACTGCTACATCAGCGGTGGTACATTCAACGGAAACATCAAATTGAGAAACTACGTCAGTGGTGAATTCAATTCAGAGGTATTCCACATAACCGGAGGAACATTCCATGTCAGCGACAGTGAGTCCTTTGCGAAAACAGTCACTGCCGGTGCAAATGTGGTTCTTGAAGGAGATGTCATATACGACGTGACAGCATGGCAGGGAAATGCTATGGGAAGAGAAGATACCAAAGAAATCGTCATCGACGGTAACGGCCACACTCTCACGTTCAATCAGACAAACAGCGATTGGAACAACATCGTGACAAACGGTGCAAAATTAGTCATAAAGAATGCTCACCTTACCAATACCGGTCATAATAACGGCCCTTGGAACAGGCATGACCTCAATTTCGGTTGCAACGTAGAACTTATCAACTGTACATCTGATAAGGCAATGGCTTTCAAGTCAGGAGCGAAACTGACCGATGTGACGATTGCCGACGCCAACACTTCTGATACATACGCCATCTGGATCCAGCCTAACGGACAGACTGTGACACTTGAGAATTGCCTTATCGACATGATTGAATGTACAGACGGCCGAGGAATCAAGATAGATGAGCAATACGTTGACGCTCCGGCAAAAGTGACGTTGAACGTAAGCAACACGACATTCAAGACAGAAGAGAAGGCTGCCATTTTGGTTAAATCAGCTGCGGGAGCAGATATTACTATCAGCAACATTGATATAACGGGAGTTGCAGCAGATAATACCAATGCTGTATGGGTAGATGAAGAAGCTTCAGCTTATGCCGACTTAGTGTCTGTAACCGGTGGCTCAGTGATTACAGAATCTTAGTGCATTCTGCGTATCAGACAAGAAAAGCCCGGCCATCTGGCCGGGCTTCTAAATTATTCTAAAAATTCCTCTACGACATTGGAGGTGTTCTGGAAGAACATAATATAGTAAATCGGCATATATATAATTCCATCTTCTGCATAGACCTTCTGTTCATTGGACAATACATAGGCTTTTTTGATATTATATTCATCATTTGACAAGAATTTATCCAATGCACTATGCACTGTATAATCTTTGCCAGACTTTACTTCGATAGGTATATTCGATAGATTGTCGGCATCATCGATCAAATAATCGACCTCTCCGTTTTTCTTGTTATCGTAATAGCATAAATCATATCCGTGAGCCTTTAACTCCTGAGCAACAACTGTTTCATAAACAGAGCCGAGGTTTATGCTTTTAATATCTGACATCACGGCCTTTATGTGATTGCGATAGAATATACCTGAAAGGATACCTACATCATTCAGATAGAGTTTCAGCAAGTTCTTGCCGCTGTTCTCTATCAAGGGATATGTCGGTGTACTGATTGCCTTTACATCCAATGCTATGCCGGCAGAGATCAGATAATCAAATTCATCTAAATAGTCATTGGCTCTTTTCCACTTTTTATCCTCGATGTCCTTAATGACAACCCTCTTCTTCTTGTTCTCAAGGTTCGATGGAATCATATCAAAGATACGGCGTATCTTTAATTTTTTATTATGCTCCTCTTCATATTTAGAAGCGTCAACGCCATATAAATAGTGAGCCTCTTTCTGAATAGAACGGAATTCAACTACATTACGGCTCTCGACGAATATCTCAACAGCCTTTGGCAAACCACCTACCAAAAGATACTTCCTGAAAAGATCCATCATTTTATTATGCATCGCATCAGATAATGCCAGATTGTTATTGAAGCTTTCTCTCATAGCATCAATAGCAACTTTTCCCACCCCATTGGCATATAGGAATTCCTCAAAGTCCATTGGATACATATGCTGCACATCAAGACTTCCGACAGGAACTGATTGGGTATTCTTCAGTGTCACTCCAAGCAGAGATCCGCTTGCTATATAAGTGAACCTATTCTCTTTCATCAGGAATTTCACAAGAGTAAGAAGATGATCGTAGGCTTGTATCTCGTCAATGAATACAAGAGTGTTCTCCCGCTCCTTCATCTTGTCTCCTGCGAAAACGCTTAGAGCCATGTAAAAATCCTTCGTGGTCTTCGCGTCTGCGAAAACTCGGTCGCCCAATTTATCCTCTTCCATATTGATTTCAATATAGTTAGAGAACATCTTTTCTCCTACATAGCGGATAATGTATGACTTACCTATCTGTCGGGCACCGTCAATCAACAGCATTCTATCAGAATCTGATGACAGATACTCTTCAATACGTTTTGTGATTTTTCTATATAACATATACTGCTTCGCTGTTGTTGCAAAGATAATACATTTTTCAGTGCGAGGTGCGTTTTCCCACAAAAAACATCTCAAAAAACTGCGTTTTCCTATAAAATCAGGCTGCAAAAAACAGCTTTTTCCATTTTCGGCAGCAGCAAACTCAGTTCACTCTAAAACCGTAGCATAGTTTTCCGCACATTCGATAAGTCCTAAGATTTTGCTTGATAGAAAATTAAATGCTGTTTGAAGCCTCGTTTTTAGTCGGAATTATTGCAGATTTTTCCGACTAAAAAGACCTGCATACATCCTTGATATTAGAGCCTAATCAAGCGAAGCAGGCTTCCTCCGAACAAGTTTAATTCAACAAACTCAAATCAATGTCAGGGACTATAACCTCCGTAAGTTTATCCTTTATAAGGAATCCCATATAAAGAGGTACTGTGAGAATCTCCTCTTCTCGTCCTACATTATATTGCCCAAGTTTGATCGCATTGTTCAAGTGATAAACATTCTTATTTTTCAAGGCTGTTTTCAGACTCTTTGTCTTACCTGATTTCGCCTTGACTTCAAGTACTACACATTCACCCTTGTATCGTACAAGGAAGTCTAACTCAAGACCACTATCCTTCTGGAAGTAGTACAACTTTTGTCCTGACTTACAAAGAAAATCTGCCATTAGATTCTCGAATATAGCACCTTTATACCCCAAAAGATTACCTTTGAGAATATCTGCTTGAGTGCCATAATCAAGCATAGCCACGAGAAGTCCGATGTCTGTGGTGTACAACTTAAAGCAATCCTTAATAGAATTACCCTCAAGTGGCAGTTCTGTAATCTGCGTATTATAACATCTCTTTGCTATACCGGCATCTTCAAGCCACTGAAGGCTACCTATATATTGAGAAGAGCGTCCTCCTTTGCGTACTATTGAATACTGGAATTTCTTATTATCCTTAGCTAATTGTTTGGGGATTGACTCGAAACACTCACGAATACGAGGCTTGTCTGCATCATCAGCATACTTGACCATATCCTCCTCGTACTCTGCAATAAGGTTACGCTGCACTTTGTATGTGAGCTCAATATTTTTGGTTTCAAGGAATGTGTTCACAACCTCTGGCAGACCTCCGACTATGACATATCTATACAACAATTCCATCATCACTTTATGAATACCATCGGGAACTACCGTCTCATTTTCAAAACAGGATTTCACAGAATCAATAACCTTGTCGTTGATTCCATTTGCCCACAA
>CAYXMV010000046.1:0-14836 GCA_964466235.1 uncultured Muribaculaceae bacterium
GCGACGAGCCCGGCAATGCCCTGACACTCTATAACCGGGGACTTATCAGTGCTCAGCTCGGTGCTTATGAGGATGCCCTCTCCGACCTCGACAGAGTCCTCAATATCAATCCAGAGAATGTCCTGGCCTATTTCAACAGGGCTTCTGTCTTTATAGAGATGGGAATGTATCGTGATGCCCTCGAAGATTATGACAGGGCCATCGAGCTCTATCCCGATTTCGCCAAGGCCTATATGAACAGGGCTTATGTGAAGAATCTTCTCGGAGACTTCAAGGAATCAAGGAAGGACTATGACACTGCCCGGCGCAAGGTCAAGGAATATCGTGAAAAGAACATGACCGATGCGGGCTCCTTCGCGGATACGACGAAGAAATACAGTTCTCTGCTCACCTTCGAGGCAGAGTTCGCCCAGAAAGACTTCAACGATGAACTCCTGCAGCACAGGGACATAGACATCAGGCTCCGGCCTCTCTACAGATTTGCCCTTACAGGGGAGAAGGGGGCTGTCAATTATGCATTGTCGCGTCGTTATGAGAATCCTCTCATAGACAGGTTCGAGGCAGGACTGCCGGTGGGCGTCGCTGTTCGTGACGGGGACACGAGTCTCGGCGCAGCCGCCATGACGGAAGTGGAAAAGGCTGCGTGGGCATCTGACGGTGCTCAGGAACTCTTCCTCAGGGCCTTGTATGAGAACGCTTCGAAGCTCTTCAACTCGTCTCTGAACTATTACGGCAATGCCATAGAGGCCGCATCACAGGCTGAAGGGGTTGACCGCCTGTATGAAGCTTTCTACCATCTCAACCGCGGTGTGCTGAGGGCGGAGATGATCGATTTCATTTCTTCCATAGAGGATAATGTGCAGGTGCTGTCCATGGATGATGCCGGCACTACGAGGGCGCGCGTGAGGGATCAGGTGACCCGCCGGTATGACTACAGCGAGGCCATCGCGGACATGAAGGCTGCGGAGCAGATTGTCAATGATATACCTTATATATATTATAATCTCGGTAATCTGTACTGCCTTTCGTCCGAACATATACTGTCCATTGACAATTACACCAAGGCTATCGGGCTTTATCCTTATATGGGTGATGCCTATTTCAACAGAGGCCTGGTGCTCATATATCTGAAGGATAAGGAGAAGGGATGCATAGACCTTTCCCGTGCGGGTGAATTGGGCATACAGGATGCCTATAGCGTAATAAAGAAATATTGTGAGGAAGAGCAGTAGTGCCGTCCCGAATGACCCTGCCGTCATTCCGGGTGCCTGCAGCCATTCTGAACGAAGCTGAAGAATCTGAAGAAAAGGAAAATGAAAAAAGCGATAATATTTGACATGGGCGGCGTCCTGATCGATCTGGACATAGAAGGATGCAAGGCCGCCTTCAGAAGGATACTTGACTATCAGAACATAGACAACATAATAGATCCATGCCACCAGAAGGGGATATGGGGTGACCTTGAAGAAGGTACGCTGCCTGCAGATGAATTCCGCAGGATGATCCTTGAAGGTTCCCGTCCCGGTGCTGTTCCTCAGGATGTTGACGAGGCCATGAGCTATATACTTGTGGGGATGGAACCCTACAAGGCTCGGCTTCTCAAAAGGCTTGCAATATCTTACGACCTATATATGCTGAGCAACAACAATGGTATCTGCCTGCCCTACTCTTCGAAGATGTTCGACGATGCAGGTGTTCCTCTTGCAGACATATTCCGCAAATGTTTCCTGTCATTCGAGATGAAGGCACAGAAGCCTTCAGAGGCATTCTATAAGAAGGTGATCGAGGAGATCGGACGTCCTTCCGATGAAATGCTTTTCATAGACGATTCGGTCAGGAATGTGGAAGGAGCTATTGCGGCTGGGCTTCCGGCCGTGCATTATGAGCCGGGCAGCGACCTCAGCGCCCTGCTCGCCGACGTTCTTGATGAGCCTTCTTTAAGAATGGAGGGGCTTGACTGATGGTGAAGTTCATGAGTCTTTCCAGCGGAAGCTGCGGCAACTGCTATTATCTCGGTACTGAAAAAGGAGGCATCGTCATCGATGCCGGAGTGAGTCTGCGCCGCCTGAAGAAGGCATTGCAGGAATATGATCTCACTACCGATGACTTTTCTGCAGTCCTGGTCACCCATGACCACCTCGACCATATCCGGCATCTCGGTTCTTTCTGCAAGCGTCTTTCGAAGCCTGTCTATACGACGGATGTCATACACAGGGCACTTGCCCGACATACTTTCACGGCTCCTACCATAGGACCTTGCCGCTGCGTGCTGTCGGAAGGGGAGTGGAACGATGTCGCGGGATTCAGGGTCAGGTACTTCATCGTGCCTCATGACGCGACTCAGACTGTAGGCTATGCTGTTGAAGTAGAAGGGCGTATGTTTGTGATAATGACCGATATAGGCCGAATGACCGATGAGGCTGTGGAATTTGCGCGCCAGGCCGATACCGTGGTGATAGAGTCGAATTATGATATGGATATGCTCATGGGCGGGCCATATACGTACGAACTCAAGATGCGTATAGTCCAGGGCTGCGGACATCTTTCGAACGACGAGTGCGCGAGTGCCATCAGACGTTTCTTTCATGACGGTCTCCGGAACATCTTCCTCTGCCACCTCAGCGAGAACAACAACACTCATGATCTGGCCTACGGATGTTCAGCTGCAGCCCTCCGCGAAATCGGTGTGCCGTCCGGCTCGGTCTGCCTCCGCTGTCTGCCGCGCCAGTACCCGTCTCCTCTCTTTACTCTCTGACCTTATTCCCGTGGATGTCAGTGACGGTGACCTTGACCGGTCTGCCGTCACGCCATTTCATGTCTATGGTTGAGCCGCCGCGGACCTTGAAACCATGCAGCTGGCCGTCAGCCCATTCGGCAGGCAGTGCCGGCAGAAGATTTATGAAACCCTCATGGCTCTGGACGAGCATTTCTCCGATTCCTGCCGCACCGCCGAAGTTGCCGTCGATCTGGAACGGAGGATGCGAACAGAATAGATTCGGATATGTGCCGCTGATATGCTGGTTCGGCCTGCTGTCCGGGACTGCTGGGCAGAGAAGACTGCGGAACAGTTTCAGAGCCCTGTCGCCGTCTCCGAGACGTGCCCAGAAATTCATCTTCCATGCACGGCTCCATCCTGTGGCCTCGTCGCCGCGGCGGTTGAGGGTGACCCTGCAAGCCTCCGCAAGTTCCGGAGTCTGTGCAGGAGAAATCTGATTTCCGGGGTGAAGGCCGTAAAGATGCGACACATGCCTGTGATGAATGTCTGTCTCTTCATAATCCTCGAGCCATTCCATCAGATAGCCTTCATCGCTTATCTTGTGGGGAGCAAGCTGCCCGAGTGCAGTCCTGAGGCTGTCAATGAAACCGGAATCATTGAGTTCGAGCGCCTCTGAGGCAGAAATCGTATTGGTGAACAGTTCCCTCACGAGCTGATTGTCCATCGTCGGTCCCATGCAGATGCTCACAGCCTCCCTTCTGTCATCCTTGGCGCCGCCTCTGTCCTTCCGGGCATCAGCGAAGGAGTTGCTCACCCGGAACGAATTCTCCGGCGAAGAAGTCGGACCTGTAACCAGATACCCGTTCTCCTTCTCATGAAACATGGTGGAGAGGAAAAAACGCGCCGCCCCCTCAAGAGCCGGATAGACCCTCTGCAGGTAATCCTTGTCACAACTGTAAAGATAATGCTCCCACAGATGTGCACACAGCCATGCCCCGCCTGTATTCGTCGCGCCCCACGAAGGATGCTCGCCCGGAGCGGTATAGTTCCATACATTAGTCATCATGTGCTGCACCCAGCCACGTGCCTCGGGTCCGTAGAAATCCTTTGCTGTCCTGGTCCCGCTCGGAATCATCCTCATGACGAGGTCTGTCAACGGGAGATGCAGCTCGGACAGATTGCCCTGTTCAGCGATCCAATGGTTCATCTGGACATTGATGTTGGTGTGGTAGTCACCGTTCCATGGAGTCTGGTATGTGTTTGCCCAAAGTCCTTGAAGATTAGGAGGAAGGCTGCCCTCGCGGGTGGAACAGATGAGAAGGTATCGGCCGTAGTGATAATAAAGCGCAGCCAAAGCATTATCCTTCTCTCCTTCGGCGTATCTCTCAAGCCTTCTGTCTGTCGGAATGCCGGCAAGCTCAGATGCATCACCGAAACTTATTCCAGCCCTGTCATAAAGTTCCCTGTGATTCCTGACCGACGCCTTATGGAGTTTTCTTTCCGACCTGCAACGGAGGGCATTTTCCAGCTTCTCACGCGCGGCATCATCATGCTTTTCCCCTTCAAAGAAGCTCGTTGCCGCCGATATGACAATCCATGCCTTGTCGGCATTTCTTACGCTTATATAAGGAGCCGTCTCCATCACATCGTCAGCCGGGTCTTCGGAAGCAAAACCCTTTGCAACGGCTTTTCTGCCCTTAGTGACCACTGCCGCGTATGCCGTATATTTCACACCTTCCGTACCTTCCTGTCCGCTGTCCAGTTCCCCTCCTATCTTGAGCCACCCTTCTTCCGTCAGTTCGAAATTGACGTCATGATGCCTGATCAGACGCATGTCGAAGGCCACTGCACCGTCCGCGTCTGAGGTAATCTCAGCTGTAATCACGTCTGCCTCACGGTTTACATGATATTTCCTGCCATATTCCACGCCGTCTTTGACAAATTCAGTATATGCCGTTGCCGTCCTAAGGTCCAGGAGCCGTTCGTATCCCTGCGTACCTTCGCTCTTTTCACCACCGGCAGCAGCGGTCGGGACGGAATTCATGTCAGAGGGAAATTCATATTCTATCATCAGACCTCCCAGGACCTGATACCCGCCATAAGTCCCTCCGTCAGAAGGCTTATGCGGCACGAATCTCCGGTACATGACATCCTGAGCCTCTGCATTACGCCCCTGCAGGAGAAGTTCCCTGATCTCAGGAAGGCTCTCTGCGGCATCAGGATTTGCGTAATCGGCTTCCGAGCCGCTCCACATGGAAATCTCGTTCAGGATAATGCACTCGGAATCAATCCCCCCGTCAGGCATCATCCCTAATCTTCCGTTTCCGAGAGGGAGAGTCTCTTCCCACGCTTCGGCCGGAGAATCGTACCAGAGGACATGCTCCGGATCGTATCGTTCACTTTCAAATGAACACGAAACAATACACATGCAGGAAAATGCCGCGGCATACAGGACTTTTGAATTGAAATTCATGACATGATTCTTTAAACTCCCCAAATATACTCAGAAAATTATTACCTTTGCTGATTATGTCTAAAAGATTTGACTATGGGCCTGTTTGGAAGGAATAGAAATAAGGAAGTCAAGCCTTCGTTGAGGAAGAAGGTTTTTTACAGTCTCGGTTCGCTTGCCGTGATGCTTCTGGTTTCCGGACTCATCACGATTGTGGAATACCGCCGCATGAGCGACTATGTGTCCGAGCAGATCGCGGCCAATATAAACAGTATCAACTTATCTCAGAAACTGTCCGACCTGACTCAGGAATACAACCATCAGATGCTGGCAGTCGTGGTACAGAACGACATATCAATGATGCCGGATTTCGATCTTGATTTCTTTACTGCCCAGGCGGATTCTCTGAGAAGTACATTTACCTCTCAGGCAGGTCTCCACATGCTGGATTCGGTCGTGGTCTCATTCGATGCTTTCGTAAAGACCTCCCTCCGTTTTGATGAAGTGTTTCTTGCTGACAATGTCAATACCGGTGAATGGTTTTTCGGAAGCCTGCAGCCGGAATACAATGAACTCATAGGCAATCTGAACGCCTTGAATGAAGTCATCCATGACGAGCTCAGGGTGAATTCCGAGAATTTTGATGCAGGGTTCTATCGCAGCATCATGCCCGGGGTAGTTTCTGTCGCAGCCGGTATCCTTCTGATATTCCTGCTTTTCTATTTCACCATGTCCGACTATGTGAATCCGATATGCAAGATGGCGGCAGGAATCGGTCATTACCGCCTGAGCGGACATCGTTACAGCAATAATTTTGAGGGCGACGACCAGCTTGCGGACATAAATTCCGGCATAACCGAGCTCATCGAGGAAAATATAGAACTGAAGAAAAGAATCAAGTCGCTGAAGAATGAACATTAGATCCATATCGACGAATGTAGGCAAGGCCCTTCTTGTCAGCGCCCTGTTCATGTTCCTGTCCATCATCATATCGCTGATGAACGGAATCGATTCCGCATTCACGCCTCTGCTCATCAGCTTCATAATCACCCTTCTCGTCGGTTCGTTCCCCTTTATATTTGTAAAGAAGGCGCCACCCCTGACGCTTCGTGACGGATTTGTCACAATAGTTCTTGCATGGGGACTTTCATTTGTGTTCGGAATGTTGCCGTATGTCCTTTGGGGAGGTGAATTCACTCTCGTAAATGCTTGGTTTGAAAGCGTTTCAGGATATACTACCACTGGTTCTACTATCCTGAATGATGTTGAAGCGCTTCCTGCAAGCCTGCTTTTCTGGCGGTCTTCGACCCACCTGATCGGAGGTCTCGGAGTTGTGGTCTTTCTCCTTCTGGTCATGCCTGAGGCAAGCCCTTACCGACTCAAGCTCACGAATATGGAGATGTCCTCGCTGTCAAAGGAAGGTTACAGATACAAGTCAACCAAAGTCGTGCAGATCATCACTGTCGTATATCTTAGCCTTGTTATAGTCTCCACTCTTTGCCTCTGGGCGGCTGGCATGCCGCTGTTCGATGCAGTTAACCATGCCTTCAGCATAGCGGCGACAGGAGGTTTCAGCACCAGGAATCTGTCTGTCGGTTATTTCAATTCAGATGTGATAAATCTGGTGTGTATGGTGTTCATGACGCTGTCGGCAATGCATTTCGGGCTTATTTTCGCCGTCTTTGCGTCGAGATCACTGAAGCCGCTGAACAATCTTGTCGTCAAGTATTATATAGGTTCCATCTTAGTGATGTCGCTGCTCATCATGATTTCTCTCATGGCAGATGGTGTATATGATTCGTGGGGCAGGGCCTGGATGGATGCTTCTTTCAACGTGGTCAGCTATATGTCAACGACGGGCTTCGCCATCTGCGATGACTCCGCGTGGCCGTATCTTGCCGGTACGATATTGATGATGGCGGCACTGCAGTGCGGCTGCTCCGGCTCGACTTCAGGCGGTCTGAAAGTTGACAGAGTGGTGATCTCGATCAAGGCGACTGCAGCCGAGGTGCGTCGCAGGCTGCACCCCTCTTCGGTTTCGCATCTGCGTATGAGCGGCCAGCATCTTGCCGACAGCGAGGTGAGCGCGGTCTTTCTCTATATCGTCGTGTATTTCATTGCTGTCATAGTCTCTGTGTTGCTGGTGATGATATGCGGCTCAGAGCCTCTTGAAGCCATATCTGGAGTGATTTCCTCGATAGGAAATGTCGGTCCCGGATTAGGCAGCATCGCAAGTCTTGAGAATTATTCCCAGCAGCCTGAAATATCCAAGCTGATCTTTACATTCGACATGTTTCTCGGACGTCTTGAAATATACCCTGTCCTGATCGTACTCTCAATGATCTTCAAGCGTGACAGATGATGGGAAAGGCGGATTTTCTGTATAAAGCTTTCGTATCCCGTCTGCAGTATGAGCCGACGTCGTGTCAGGACACCCTTCTGCAGAAGGTGGCCGCTTTCATAGGAGAGGATGACGACATTATGATTGTCAACGGCTATGCCGGTACTGGAAAGACCACGGCCATATCCTCTGTCATATCGGTGATGAAGGAATATAAGACGAAATGCGTCCTTCTGGCACCGACAGGCCGTGCGGCAAAGGTGCTTTCTTCTTATTCCGGCCAGCCTGCATTTACAATACATAAGCATATATATCGTCAGAAATCGGTCGGAGGTGACGGTTTCGGCCAGTTCACCCTTGCACCCAACAAGGACAAGGATACCCTCTTCATTGTCGATGAGGTCTCGCTTATCGGCATTGATCCCGGCCAGCAGCAGTCAACTACGGCCTTCGGTACGGGCAATCTTCTTGATGATCTGATTTCTTTCGTACGTTCCGGTGCGGACTGCAAGGTGATACTCATCGGAGATTCTGCACAGTTGCCGCCAATAGGTTTAGATGCCTCTCCGGCTCTTTCGAAGGATTATATGGGCATGATGGGAGGGACTGTCTTTGCCGAACTCAGCACCGTGGTACGTCAGCAGAAGGAGTCCGGAATACTTTACAATGCGACGATGATCAGGCACATCCTCGGTGAACTTGACTACGGCCCTGGGGTCATGGACATTTGCGATCTCGGTCTTGAGACTTCCCGGTTCGAGGATGTGGAAAGGGTGAGCGGGGGAGAGCTGATAGAGAAGATTTCTGATGCGTATTCGGTTTATGGTGAGGATGATACCGTGATTCTGTGCCGCTCCAACAAAAGAGCCATAAAGTATAATCTCGGCATACGTTCGACCGTGCAGTTCAAGGAGGAGAGGCTTGTCAGGGATGACAAGCTGATGATTGTGAAGAACTGTTATCAGTTCGTCGAGGAGATAAAGGAGATGGATTATATCGCCAACGGCGACATAGCCAAGCTTCAGAAGATTTCGAAATATGAGGAGAGGTACGGACTGCATTTCGCCGAAGCCCGGATTTCCTTCCCGGATTATGACGATCAGGAAATCACAGCCAAGGTGATTCTCGATACTCTTGAATCAGAGAGTGCCTCGCTCACATACGGGCAGTCCAATATGCTGTATCAGGGAGTGAATGAGGATTATGCTCATATTACGACGAAGAAAAAGAGATATGAGGCAGTCCGTGAGGATAAGTATTATAATGCGTTGCAGCTGAAATATGCCAATGCCATCACATGTCATAAGTCACAGGGAGGACAATGGAGGTGTGTGTTCATCGACAATCCTTTCTGGCAGGAGGAACTGACAGCGGATGATCTCAAGTGGCTTTACACGGCCATTACGCGTGCCACTGAGAAGGTCTATCTTGTCAATTTCAAGGATGAGCTTTTTGCAGAATGATTTAAATTATACTCAATATGAAAAGGTTTTTTGTTTTGATTATTGGATTGGCGATGGCTTCGGGAGCTGTGGCTCAGGAGTTCAATCAGGTGCCGAGGGCGTGGAAGTGGATAAATGATAAGGAAGTGCTTTTCAGCTATGACGGATCGTTTGCCGACAGTGCTGCCTTTGTCGTCGATGCCAGGACTGGAAGGCAGAGGACAGGAGTTTCCTCACCGGCGAGATATGCGTCCTTTCCTGTGCAGCCGGAGAGGGCGGTGAACCTTACATATTCGCCAGACTCCACGATGCTTGCCTTCACTCGTGACAATGATCTATATGTGGTAGAAATAGCCTCCGGCAGGGAGACCCGTCTGACATCTGACGGTACAGACCTGATACTCAACGGATATGCTTCATGGGTCTATTATGAGGAGATTCTCGGACGTCCGTCACGTTACAAGGCCTTCTGGTGGTCTCCGGACAGCCGGAAGATCGGATTTTATCGTTTTGACAATACCAATGTTCCTCTTTTCCCTATCTATTCTGCCTTCCCGAATCCTTCCGCTGCTGCTTCACAGTCCCAGAGCCCGAAGGTGACGGATCTCGCACTCGGAGGTTCGCTCAGCGAGACACGTTATCCGAAGGCCGGGCAGACAAATCCGGAAGTCCGTATAGGCATAATAGATGTGGCTTCAGCCTGTGGTTCTGATTCTCCATCCGTAGTGTGGGCAGATTTCGACGAGAAGGATGACCAGTATTTCGGTATTCCGTTCTGGGGCCCGGACAGCGGGGAATTCTTCATCGCGCGTATGCCACGTCTTCAGAATACCCTCGACCTCTACAGCGTGAGTGTGACCGACGGTTCGAAGAGGCATGTCTATAACGAGACCTACAGGACATGGCTTGACTGGATTTCGGAAGTCATATTTACGGAAAAAGGTCTCTATATGGCGCGAAACTTCGAGACTGGCTGGCAGCAGATATATTTTCTTTCGTATGACGGAAAGGAGTTCCGCCGCTTGACAGACGGTACCAACTGGACGGTCTCGCTCATACGTGTAGATGAGAAGAAGGGTGATGTGTATTTCACTGCCAAGCGCGATGCCACCGTGCGCCAGGCTCTCTACAAGGTGGATTCCAAGGGTGTGGTCACCGCACTTACAGATCCTGCCTACAATGTGACGGGCGTACAGTTCTCGCCGGACGGTAAATACTTCGCTGCATCCTATTCGAATGTCACGACTCCTACGAGAGTGGCAGTGTTCACGACTGCCGGAGGTGTCGTTTCGGCAGGACATGGGAACAATATAGAAAAGGCCAATACCTCTGCTCCGCTTTCTGTTGCAAGAAAGGACGGTGGTGTCCACGGCAGGGTAGTGGCAGATATGGCCGGTCCGGACTATGATGCGTCGAAGTATGCGCTCGGCGAGCTTGTCCACATCACAACTGCCGACGGCTTTGTCCTTCCCGGCATGATTGTGTATCCGGATAATTTCGATCCTGCGGGGAAATATCCTGTCCATGTTGACATATATGGAGGCCCTGACACACCTATGGTCCGTGACCGTTGGGTGACCCCGAACTCTTCAAATCAGTGGTATTCCGACAACGGCATCATCCAGATAACTGTCGATCCCCGTGCCGGCGGTCATAACGGACGTGCAGGATTGGACATGATCTATCGTCAGCTCACGGTGAATGAGGTGAAGGACTTCTGCCAGTGGGCCGGTTGGCTCCAGTCCCTTCCTTATGTGCGTCCGGAGAAGATCGGTGTTGAAGGCTTCTCTTTCGGTGGTACCATGACTTCGATGCTTCTGATGCAGGCTCCGGACAAATTCCATTACGGCATAGCCGGTGGCGGCGTATATGACTGGGCATTCTACGATACACATTACACCGAGCGCTATATGGACACCCCTCAGAACAATCCGGAAGGTTACAAGGTCGGCCGCGCCATCAACTATGTTGCCGGTTATCCTGCAGAATATGGCTCGACTGCTGTCCAGAGTCCTTCGGCTGGAATTCAGGACGATGACGAGGAGCCCGTAAGAGATAAAGCGGAACCGGTAATGCTGAAGATTACCCACGGCACAGGCGATGACAATGTCCATCACCAGAATACCCTCCGGTTTATCGACGCCCTGCATAAGGAAGGAAAGAAATTCGACTTCATGATCTATCCTGACGGAATGCACGGCTACTACGGATACCAGGGCGCTCACTTCGAGAACGCCAACCGCGAATTCTGGCTGAAATACCTCAAGTCTGAATGATTCCAAGGAAACAGCCTAATGTACTGAGCATTCCCTTGCCGTCATTCTGAGGCATATCAATAAAACGCCCGACCTCTCGAAGGCCGGGCGTTTGAAGTATCAGGCTGTTGTGGTCCTGATAGTTATGTGTTTCTATCCTTTAGAGAAGGAACAGAGGAAGGAGAGCTCCGAGAAGGGCAAGGATGGCGTAGAACTCAGGAAGGGCAGCATAGATCATCGTGTTGGTCTGTACATCGTGTCCCTGTGAGATGCCGATGATACCGTTTGCGCAGACCTGACCCTGGCGTATTGCTGAGATCATGCAGGTAATTCCGACAAGAAGTCCTATTCCGAAGCAGAGGTAGCTGTTTGCAACCATCCACTCTGTGCCGCCGAGAAGCATCCACATAAGCCATGCAACAAATCCATAGAGACCCTGAGTCGCGGGCATTGCAGAGAGGATAAGGTAACCTGAAGATTTTTCAGGATTCTTCTTCAATGCACCTTCAGCAGCGTTTGCGGCGATAGTAGTACCATAACTGCTTCCGATTCCGGAAAGTCCGAGCATAAGAGCCCAGCCGAGATAAGCTAAAAATTCGTTCATAATGTTTGTTTTGTTTTTATTGATTATTGATTATTCTTTTCTTTTGTCAAAGGATTGTATTCATTTCCTTTGCCGTCATATCCGGCATTCTTGAAATACTCTACGAATGTAAGTCGGAGCGGATGCACGAAGGCTCCGAGGCATGACATCGCAAGATTCAGAGCGTGTCCGAACAGCAGGATGAGTGCGAACGGAATGAAGTTTATTACAGATATTCCGTCACCGACTATTATGCCGCCGAGGATATTGAATGCCTGTCCCAACATTCCTCCTGCGAGTCCGAGTGCATAGAGTCTTATGTAACTGAGCACGTCTCCGAGGATTCCTGTCACCATGTTGTATGTGTCCCAGAGGCCTGAACCTATGTTCGAAAGCGGATTCCTGCCCGGGGTATTGAATATATATATACCCAATGCTGAAATCACTCCGATTCCGATTACAGCCCATTTGATTACGGCCGGTGAAACAAGCTTGCCCATTCCGAGGAAAGCGGTGATTATCCCGCCGACTATGAGCAGAAGCCATCCCCATACGCTTATGGTCTCTTTGAAGCCGAATCTCTTCGTGAAGCCAATTGCCTTGACCGTCATTGCGAGGCAGATGTGGAATACACCGATACCGAGCGCGAGAATCATTTGCGCAGGGAAGCCGGCGATCGTTCCAGTGATCATGATCTTCTTCATGAATTCAGGATACCATTCCGCAGCATTGAGGTCGATGCCGAATGCCGTGCCGAGCATCAGTCCTATGACGAGGGTACCGGCTCCGAGGATGGAAATGATCGGACCGATATTCTTGAACATGTCGATGTTCACCCATTTCTTCGTTATGGCCAGTCCCAGAAGGATGAGTATCAGGCCGTATCCTGCATCTCCCATGCACATTGCAAAGAAAAGCAGGTAGAATGGGGCCACGATCGGTGTCGGGTCGAATTCCGAATAGACCGGCATTCCGTACATCTCCGTGAATACCTCGAACTGTCGTGTGAACCAGTTGTTCCTGAGCTTGATAGGCGGGTTGTCTTCCTCGACTGCCTGCTCCTTGAGATAGAATACTCCCATCTCGTCGAATTTCGCAGTAAGTTCTGCGTCATTCTCTTCGGGAGCAAATCCTGTGAACACAGTGATATGGTCCTCAGCTGCGCTCTCTCCTGCCTCTTCGGCAAGATAGCGGTCAAGGTTTACAAGTTCAGTGTTGCATGATTCCTTGAGCGCAGGAATGTAGTCCTTGGCGTTCAGGAGACCGGCCTTGCAAAGGATGATTTCTTCCCTGATCTTCCCGGCCGCCTTCTCTGCTTCGGTGTATGTACCGTCTGGTGCGGCAGTCTCCGGTATCGGGAATGAGTATGCCTCATCCTTCGGAGCAACCGTCACGAACCATACTTTGTCCGCGCTCTCCGAGACGATCTGAAGAGCGTGTTCCGATGCCCAGTTCTCGTCGAAACGCTTCTTGTCGATGCAATAGTATCTGACATTGTATCCGAGTTCTCCGAGTTTTGTGATAGCATTCATGTCGTAGTCGCCCCACGGCATTCTTGCCTTCATCTGCTTTTCGGCATTTGCGAGAGATGACTTGAGGTCACCGATTCTCATCATGCTTTCATCGACGAATGTCACAATGTCGTCATCTATCGTTACCGTAGCCTTCGAGATAGCTTCAGAATCATCATCCTTGGAATAGTTGATGCCCTCGAGTGTCTCGATGGCTTTTCTTGCCTTCGAGGCTCTTGCAAGCATTTCATGGGATTCCTGATCGACAGGTTTCACAGAACGGCTGATGTCAACGACTCCGAGCTCCTGAAGCTGCTCTATGAAGCCTTCCTTCTCTCCTGACATGAGGATGAAGGAGTATTTGGTCATCTTAGTTATCATTGTCCTGTTCCTCCTCTTCTATAGCATGTCTGCTCTTCACGATCTTGGAAGCCGCCTTGGAGAGATTCTCCTCGTCTTCCATATATCGTTTGATCTTTCTGATGGCCTCCTGGTATCCCGGAATCTGCACCTTCTCATAAAGGTTCACCTTCTGAGTGGTCTTTTTCCTCTGGAAATCGAGGATACGGGCCTTCTCGAGATATACCTCCGATTCGATTCCGAGCCTTGAGAGTTCCTTGAGTATTGCAACGCCGTCAGCATACCACGCAGGGCAGTTGAAGGCGTTGAACTCATGGATCTCGTATTTTATCTCACCGAGAGCCGGGGTCTTTACTCCGGCCACCTTCACTGTATAAAGGTCAACATCGGTGATGGAGATAAGGCTTGGCTGGAATTCGTTCCAGAGAGCCGCGAGATAGTCGTATCTCTTCAATGAGGCATCCAGATCCGCAATAAGCTTCTCTGAATAGTCCTTTGCCTTCTTTACCTCAAGACGAAGGGCCGACTCCTTGTTCTTGAGTGTAGGGAGGGCGTTCCTTCTCATCTTGAGCTGCTTGTTCAAGGTGTTCAGAGAGGTCTTATTATATTGGAATTTAATAGCCATATTTTACTTTTCTTTCCAGTATTTGTCGATAAGTTCCTGCTTGATACCGGTCTCGGCCTTCTTGAAATATGTTCCGAAGAGCTCCCACGCAGTGTCGAGCATCTCGTCGATCTTGAGGTTGACGTCGATCGCAAGAAGCCTTGTCGCGTATGCCTTTGCATAGTCAAGACATCTGAGGTCGTAGTCGCTGAGGTCGAAGCCGTTCTCGAGCTTTGTCTTTGCATTCTGGGCGTCGGCATAGAGACGTACGGATGCATTCATCACCTGACCGTGGTCCTCGCGGGTCTTTTTGCCCTGCACGAGCTGCTTGAGTCGTGAAAGCGAACGGAACGGGTCGATGATTACCTTTCCTGAATCAGGGTCGGTACGGAGGAAGAGCTGTCCCTCGGTGATGTAACCTGTGTTGTCCGGAATAGCATGTGTGATGTCTCCGTCGTTGAGGGTGGTTACCGCGATGATGGTGATCGAACCTCCGTCAGGAAGCTGTACCGCCTTCTCGTATATCTTAGCAAGGTCAGAATAGAGCGAACCTGGCATAGAGTCCTTTGAAG
>CAYXMV010000047.1:0-14796 GCA_964466235.1 uncultured Muribaculaceae bacterium
TATTCAGTTTCAACAATTAATGATTTTTCGGAGAAAAATTTAAACAGTTTCTTATCTATTGATATATGAAAAAGAGTTTGTTTTTTATTGTTGTTCTGGGACTTGTCAGTGTGACGGTCTTTGGACAGGAGTATCGATGGGCGACGGTGGTAATGGACGGCAGCAGGACGGGATGTACGGCTTCATCAAAGGATAATGTTGCAGAGGCTGTCGGACGCTTCGAAGGCAGGAAGTATATCGCTCCTGACGGCAAGGTCTATAAGAAGAATTCTTCAGTGGCCAGGACTGCACGTGTAGTGCTTGATGCCCAGCCTGCAATGGCAAGGGTCAAGGAAGTGATCGCTTATTCCGCAAAGCCTATGGAGGCCCATCGTCCGGAAAGCGCTCTCTCGAACTGGTTCATCGACCTTCTGATGAAAAAGACCGAACAGTATTCAGGCAGAAAGGTTGATGTCGGCATCACCAACTTCGGAGGAATCAGGATCGATATGCCGCAAGGCGAGGTGCTGCTCGACGACATGATGTCCATGTTCCCGTTCAAGAACCATCTGGTGTATGCCGAGATCAAGGGTGCGAACCTGAGAAAGATCCTGGAAAGGATGGCTTCAGGACGCTATGAGGTCATCGGAGGAGTCAGGATTGTTGCCGAGGACGGCAGATTGGTTTCAGCTGAGGTCGGAGGTGAACCTCTTGATGACGAAAAGGTATATGGTCTTGCTACGATTTCTTTCCTTATGACGGGAGGTGACGGCATGGCTCTCAAGGACAATACACAGTCTGTGATTGCCTTTGAGGACATAAATATCATCGATGCAGTGCTGGAATATGTCCGCGAGGAGACGGCTGCAGGCAGACCTATCGATTATGAGGCAGACGGACGTGTAACCATTAAAGGGGAGAGAAACAGGCGATGAAAAGATTGATGATAATTTTGGCGTCAGCGGCTCTGTCGTTCGGAGCATACGCCCAGAATCTGACGATTCTTCATCTTAACGATACTCACAGTCATATAGATCCGCAGCGTGCCGGTGAGAAAAAGGGCCATGGCGGTGTGATAGAGCATGCGGCATATATAGACAGTGTCCGTAAGGCGGACGGAGCGCGGAATGTGCTTCTTCTTCATGCCGGAGATTTCAGTCAGGGTACGTCCTATTTCCCTGAGCTTAAGGGCAATATAGAGATTGATGTGCTTAATGCTGCTGGCTATGATGTTGTGACTCTCGGCAATCATGAGTTCGACAACGGCCCGGCTGAGCTTGCCCGCAGACTCAGGAATCTCGATGCTGAAGTCGTATGCGCAAACTATGATTTTACCGGTTCGCCTCTTGAAGGACTTGTAAAGCCGTACGTCATAGTGAAGAAGGCCGGCAGGAAGATAGGAATCATCGGTCTGCTTACTGATATAAGCAGGGTGGTTGACCGTACTCTAATCGCCGGACTTGATTATCAGGAACCTGTGCCTGTAGTGAACAGATATGCTGCTCAGCTGGAGGATGCCGGTTGCGACCTTATCATCTGTCTGAGCCATCTCGGTTATGACGGAGACTGCAGGATAGCCTCCGAACTCGAAGATGTTGACGTAATTGTAGGCGGTCACTCGCATACATGGCTCGACGAAATGACTGTCGTCCAGGACAAGGATGGAGATGATGTCGTCATTGTGCAGGACGGAGACTGGGGACTTGCGATAGGCAGGCTGTCTGTTTCATTCTAAGATATTCAGGACCAATATGCAGTTTGCAGAATTATTGATAATTGCGATAGGCGTTTCTATGGACGCCTTTGCCGTATCCATCTGTAAAGGCCTATCCGTACAGAAGGTCAGCCCTAAGCATGTGGCCGTCACGGGAGTCTGGTTTGGTGGTTTTCAGGCACTTATGCCTCTGATTGGCTATTTCCTCGGTGTCGGTTTTGCAGATTTCGTGGCAAGTGTGGATCATTGGATTGCATTCATATTGCTCGGCATCATCGGCGGAAATATGATAAAGGAATCAGGGAGCAGAGATGAGGAGCATTGTTGTGTCGCTGATTTTTCTGTAAGGACTATGTTCACCATGGCTGTGGCTACGAGCATCGATGCGCTTGCCATTGGTGTAACATTTGCCTTTCTTGATGTGAATATCTGGGAAGCAGTTCTTCTGATCGGATTGACGACCGCAATTTTTTCCGGTGCGGGAGTGCTCATAGGAAATGTCTTCGGCAGCCGCTTCAAGTCCAAGGCAGAGTTTGCCGGCGGGTTCATCCTTGTCGCGATGGGCCTCAAGATTCTTCTTGAACACACTTTGTGACGAAAAGAAGATTTCCGTCGGAATCTGACCTGAGACCGAATATATGGGTGTCGTCCGAAGGGGTGGCACCTAATCTTTTGCGCAGTGTGTCGGTGTTCATCGGAATGTTGCGTGCCGTGACCTCTGCTCGGGGGTATTCCTGAGATATGGCCTTGATGCTCCGCTTGTCGAGAGGGGAGCAGCTTAGGATCAGGAACATCTTTCCAGAAAGCCGGAGGTTCTGACTGTCATTTTCAGATGATAGAATGTAGTAGTGGGTCGATCTGCCGAGCTTTGAGATGCCGTATCTTCTGGAAATCAGATTGAAGGCTCCGGCCTTCATAAGTGCTTTGCCCGGTTCGAATAGGAAGAACAAGGACTCATTCATCTCCTTGTATGACGTAATGGGGCCATTCCCGGCCTGTCCGGCAAGCCTCTCTTCCTCGGGGGTGAAGGTAAAAACACCTTGAGAACCGTCCTTGTGCAGTTCAACCGCCTGTATGGTGTAATCTCCATTCCATTCCCTGTCCATCCATATAAGCAGTTCCTTGCATTCGCCGCCTGCCGCCACGACATGAACCTCACGACAGCATGTTCCGAGACGCGCGCATGCCATGCAGATGTCCGCCATAGGGGAGAGTTTCAGAAGAATGTGCCGGCAATGAATGAATATCTCATCCTTGAGAGTCAGAACATCCGGGGTACATTCCTCTATAAGAAATACTTTCCTGCCTCCCTCTCCGCGTCTTGCGGGATCCATATATACTATATCAGCTCCGAATCCGGCCAATATCTCTCCCGGTGACTTCTCTTTCCTGCCATTCCGTCCGGTGTCAACGTCATTTCGAGTTGTCTCCTTCGCAACGACAGCGCAATTGACCACCTCGATATTTCCCGTCTCCAGCACAGCAAAATTATGCCTTGCCGCATCACAAAGTTCCGGAAGCATTTCGCAGTATAGCACAGCAGATGCGACTTTAGAAAAATACCATGAATCCACGCCAAGCCCTCCCGTCATGTCAGCAATGCGAGGAGAACCGCATATAGATGAAGCAAGTTCAGCCTTGTAGAGCCCTGTGGCAGAACTGCTGCATTGCTCTGCAGACAATCTGCGCGGGAATATCAGACGTGGCTCTTCGTACCATTCCTGCACCTTGCCTTTCAGTTTCCTGCGGCTCTCGATGCAGTTGACTGCAAGATCCATGTCTATTTCCGGCCATTTCTTCCTGTCAAGTACAAGCCTCGTCACATCGTCTCCTATATGTTCTCTTACAAAGCGTTCCAGTTCTTTCATATATGGTATTTCCCGTAATCCTGCAAATATAGGCAATTAGGATGATAATCTTCACTTTTCTTCCCGATAAAGCTTTGTGGCCTGGACATTGCTTTGATGCAATCTTGAAAATTTAAAAATTAAAATGGTTATGAAACGAATGATCACATTATTTGTCGTATTGACAGCGTTTGCTTTTCATGCGGTTGATTCAAAGGCATGTACCGGTATATCCCTCACATCTGCCGACGGAAGCAGAATTGTAGCGAGGACGGTGGAGTGGGCGGCTACACCGATGCAGTGCGGATATGTCGTGGCACCACGGGGACACGCACATCAGTCTTATACTCCTACTGGCGATAACGGATTGAAATACAATGCTGTATATGGTTATGTGGGTATTTATACCGAATATGAGCCTTTCGTGGTGGAGGGCATAAACGAAGCAGGGCTTTCTGCGGGACTTTTCTTCTTCCCACAATATGGAGAGTATGCACCTTATAATGAGGCTCACAATGCCAAGACATTGTGTGACATGCAGTTTGTGTCGTGGGTACTCTCGCAGTTCTCAAGCATAGACCAGGTCAAGGAGGCGATCAAGAACATCGACCTCGTCACCCTCAATCACAAGATCGGAGCAGTTCATTGGAGAATCGCCCAGCCTGACGGACGCATGGTGGTTCTTGAAGTCGTAGCAGGGGTACCTCATTTCTATGAAAACAAGCTCGGAGTCCTTACGAACGCACCGGGATTCCCATGGCACATGACGAACCTCAATAATTATGTCAATCTCGTACCGGGCTCGGCACCTGACAATGAAATAAAGTCAGGCATCACCCTTCAGCCTTTAGGACATGGAAGCGGAATGCTCGGACTTCCCGGAGATTTCACTGCTCCGTCAAGATTTGTCCGTGCAACCTTCTTCCAGACCACCTCACCTGTATGGGCGACCGGTTTCGAGACTGTAGTACAGGCATTCCATATCCTGAACAACTTCGATATTCCTATAGGCAGCCAGCATCTGAAGGCGGATATTCCGAAGAATCTTCCGAGTGCCACCCAGTTTACGGCTGTCACAGACCAGACTGCAATGAAGTTCTATTACAGGACTGCGTGGAACAGCAACATCCGATGCATAGACCTGATGGGCATTGATTTCCATAAGGTCAAATATCAGTCTCATCCTCTTGATGAGGTTCAGCAGCAGCCTGTAGAGATGGTGAAGCTGAAGTAAGGCTTCCGTCCTCAGAAATGGCATGGCCGGCCATAATCCGAGGCTCACCATATATCACCTTTATTTGCATGGTCGCCGGGAATCTGTCTTTAAACAGGCCCCGGCGACGGTTTGTTTGCATAAATGTGTTATCTTCGCAGCCTAATTCACTAATACCTATGGGAAAGATCAGAGTTCCGAACACTTACGTAATCATCTTCACGGTAATCGTCATCTGTGCCATTGCAACCTGGCTTATTCCGGGAGGCAATCCTCAGTCATGGCAGATATTCTCTGCCCTGTATGAAGGATTCAGCCGTCAGGCCGGCATCATCGCCTTTGTCCTCATCATAGGAGGGGCATTCTGGGTAGTGAACAGCACCAAGGCGGTGGATTACGGCATTATGAGGTTCATATCCAAGGCCCGTCGGCTTGAACGTTACTCCCTCGTCCGAAGGATTGGTGTAGGTAACATAGTGATAGTGAGTGTCATGCTTCTCTTCGGCCTTTTCGGAGCCGTATTCGGAATGAGCGAAGAGACCATCGCATTTGTGGCTGTAGTCATTCCGTTGGCGAAATCCTTAGGCTATGACGAGATAGTCGGAGTCTGCATGGTATATGTCGCGGCACATGTCGGATTTGCGGGCGCAATGCTGAATCCTTTCACAATCGGCATTGCCCAGGACATGGCCGGCCTTCCTCTTTTCTCCGGCATAGAATACAGGACATTCTGTTGGATTGTCCTGATGCTAATCACTATAATATTCGTGCTCCTGTATGCATCAAAAGTGAAACGACAGCGCGCTCTGAATGGATTCGATGTCCGGGATGAAATACTTCCTGCCGAGACCATGGAATCCCCGGAAGGGGCTGGAAGACAGGCATGGATCACATTTTTTTTGATAAGCATTATCCTTCTTCTCTTTTCCATATTCCAGGCTTCTGAATGCGTGATAACCATAGGGCAGAGCTCTCTCGATGTTCCGTGGCTTCTGTGGGTTCTTGACGGACTCTTCGTCCTGTTCTCGATACTTGCATTGAGGAATTCTTCCCAGATGTATGTCCTTAACATGCTGATGTTCACTATTGTATTCCTTGTATTCGGAGTGATGGGATACGGCTGGTATCTGCCTGAAATCTGCGCTCTGTTCATGGGATTGGCTGTGGCTTCGGGATATGCAGCCGGCTATTCGGCCGACAATATCGCCAAGGAATTCATAGCGGGAGCAAAAGACATATTCTCGGCGGCCCTTGTGATAGGATTCGCGGCCGGCATAATAGTCATTCTCGAAAACGGTGAAGTGATCGACACCATGCTTGCATCGATGGCTTCAGCACTTGAAGAATCCGGAAGGGTAGGGGCCCTGGGCACGATGTACGCCGTCCAGACCTTCATCAACCTCTTCATCCCTTCAGCATCAGCCAAGGCTGCCGTGACCATGCCTATAATGGCGCCATTCGCCGACATGATCGGAGTCTCACGTCAGGCTACTGTGCTTGCATTCCAGTTCGGTGACGGCTTCACCAATATGATCACTCCATGTTCCGGTGTCCTGATGGCTGTCCTTTCTGTGGCGAAGATCCCGTACGAAAAATGGGTCAGATGGGTGTGGAAGTTCATACTTCTTCTCATTGCCGTAGGATTCATACTTCTTCTTCCTACGCTCTTCATGAACCTCTCAGGTTTCTGACAGCCGCATCCTCTCGTAAAATCAGAAGGGCTACCTTCACAGGCGGCCCTTCTCACGTGTACTTTAACTTAGATTTAGGTCAAACAGTGTTGTAACAATTTTGTTTTTAACGTCTTGTTGTCTCTCTTATTTCACCTTATGGATGCAAAGATATAGCATGTATGCCATTTGCGGAAAAAAGTGTTATCTGTGGGCTGAAATTGTGACTTTATGCCCGATTTTGGGACTAAAATCAATTATTTGGGACTAAAAAATAAATTTTGTAATTTTGTCACACAAAAATTGTGACAAAACATGCTACCGTTTACAGGACTTTTCAGAAGATTCATACCTCAGCTGCTGCACATGATCGTGCTGCCGATATTCTTCTTTGTATTCATCCTCATCTATCATCCTTTCGATACGGTGGAATTCATGGGAATAGACTGGTTCGCAGTGCATCTCACCATCATTTCATGCATAATATTGCTATGCATAATCCTGATGAGGCTCCTGTTCTATTTCCTGCCTCTGCGTCTGAATCTGGCTATATACATATTCTGGTGTCTCTTGGAGGTGATATTCACCTCGCTTTTCGTAGCTTTGTATCTTTGGCTTGCCGTACATAGGGAACTCCCTTACTTCGAGGTAGTGGCTTCGTCATTCGAGTACCTCTTCTTCTCCCTCGTCATTCCATATACGATACTTGCCTTATCGATCAGGCTGTACGAGTATAATGACAAGTTCAACAATCCGGAAGAGACAACTGCCCAGAGAATGCGTTTCTATGATGACAGACACAATCTCAAGTTCGTAATTACGCCGGAATCTCTTCTGTACATTGCGGCCGAAGAGAATTATATCAACATCTTCTATACGGAAAACGGCAAGGAAAAGACCTATGCGCTGAGAAGCTCCATGAAGGCTGTCGAGGAACTCTGCCTTGACAACGGTATGGTCAGATGTCACAGGTCTTTCTATATCAACCCGCGTCATGTAGATGTGTTGAGAAAAGACAAGGAAGGCGTCATGTATGCCGAACTCGACGCAAAGGAAAGCCGCCATGTCCCAGTCTCAAAGACATATTACAAAATCCTCTCGGAAAAGCTGTATTAGCCTTGCCGGGAGGATCATAGGATGTTCTCTTTAAAAAGTCTGTCAGAAAAGTCCGTACAGCTGTGCGTCTATCTTGTCAGTTATGGATGCGAAGTCGGCCGGACGGTTCTCGAAATCCATGTCGTCAGCTTCGATAACGAGTACCTTGCCCTTGTAATCTCCTATCCATTCGTCATATCTCTCATTGAGATTGTTGAGATATTCGATACTGATGCTCTTCTCATAGTCGCGTCCCCTTTTCTGTATCTGTGACACTAAGTGGGGGACTGACGACTTGAGATATATCAGCAGGTCAGGTTCCCTGACCATGGACATCATCAGGTTGAAGAGCTGCATATAGGTGTCGAAATCTCTGTCTGAAAGGTTTCCCATCGCCTTGTTGTTTGCAACGAAGATATGTACTCCCTCCATTATCGTTCTGTCCTGGATGATGACATCATCGGACTTTGATATGTCGATAAGATCCTGAAAACGCTGAGCAAGGAAATAGGTTTCGAGGTTGTATGACCACCTCTCAATATCCTTGTAGTAGTCTTCAAGATACGGATTATATGTGACGGCCTCATATTTTGGAGTCCATCCATAATGCTCAGCGAGCATCCTTGTGAGTGTTGTCTTGCCGCAGCCGATGTTTCCGGCGATTCCTATATGCATGATATTATTGTTGTTTAAAAAGTGTCTCTCCGGTCAGGCCGAGTGTCCAAATCAGACAAGGCCCTGAGCCATCATGGCTTCTGCAACCTTTATGAAGCCAGCGATATTGGCGCCCTTGACATAATTTACATATCCGTCCGGCTCAGTACCGTATTTTACACAAGCTTCATGGATGTCCGTCATTATCCTCCTGAGGTTTGCGTCAACTTCCTCCGGTGTCCATTTGAGCCTCATCGAGTTCTGTGTCATCTCAAGACCTGAAGTTGCCACGCCGCCTGCATTTGAGGCCTTGCCGGGTGAATAGAGCAGTTTCGCACTCTGGAACACCTCTATGGCCTCCGGTGTGCATGGCATGTTGGCTCCTTCGGCAACGCACATGCATCCGTTGGCTACAAGAGTCCGGGCTTCATCTCCGTTGAGTTCGTTCTGTGTAGCGCACGGCATGGCTATGTCGCATTTCACACTCCATGGACGCTCTCCTGCGAAATACTTTGCTGACGGATATTTCTCAAGGTATTCCCTTATACGTCCCCTATAGACGTTCTTTATTTCCATTATATGTGCAAGCTTCTCTTCATCAATGCCTTCCGGATCATGGATGAATCCGCTTGAGTCGGACATCGTCACTACCTTCGCGCCGAGCTGAAGGGCTTTCTTTGCTGCAAACTGCGCCACATTTCCCGAGCCTGATATGGCTACGGTCTTGCCTTCATAGCTGTCACCTTTTGTGGCAAGCATGGCCGCCGCAAAATAACATGTACCGAATCCGGTTGCTTCCGGACGCATAGGGCTTCCTCCGAAGGTCTGTCCCTTTCCGGTCAGGACTCCAGTGAACTCGTCGCGGAGCCTCTTGTACTGTCCGAACATATAGCCTACTTCACGTCCTCCGACTCCGATGTCTCCGGCAGGGACGTCTGTGTCTGCCCCTATATGTCTGTAGAGCTCTGTCATGAAGCTCTGGCAGAATCTCATCACCTCGTTGTCAGACTTGCCTTTAGGGTCGAAGTCCGATCCGCCTTTGGCTGAACCCATCGGCAGGGTAGTGAGGCTGTTCTTGAAGGTCTGCTCGAAGGCGAGGAACTTCATGATGCTGAGGTTTACGCTCGGATGAAAACGGATACCTCCCTTGTACGGACCGATGGCACTGTTGCACTGTACCCTGAATCCACGGTTCACGCGTACTTCTCCTTCGTCGTCAAGCCATGGAACGCGGAAAATGATGATCCTTTCCGGCTCCACAATCCTTTCCATTATCTTCTGGTCCATCAGATAAGGATGTTCCGTAATGTAAGGTGCAACGCTCTCGAGCACTTCTTTCACTGCCTGGTGAAACTCCTTCTCACCCGGATTTCTGGCTATGAGGTCAGCCATGAATCCGTCAACATAGTTCTGTGTAAACTGATCCATAATCGTATCTATTTGTTTAGGGGTTTGTCATTAACAAAAGTGCTTCCGCGAAAGCGCGAAAGCACAAATTTACGTTTTTTCTGTCAAATATCCGCAACTTTTTTAGAAGAGGAAGCCGGTATTTATGTAGAAAGCTCCGTTACCGTCCTGCTTGTTGAAGCAGCGTGCGTATTCGAATGCGACGATGAAGTTCTGGTTCATTATGAAGCGGAGACCTGCACCTGCAGAGCCGTGGAAGCCGTCTTTTCTGTTGATTACGAAGGTCTTGTAGAGGTCTTCATATTTCATTAATTCTACAGCTCCTGCAAGAGGATCGGCTGCAGATTCCACAATCTTCTGTTTTGCCGCATCGGTGAAATTCATGTCATATCCTCTGAACGCATGTGCACCGTCGCAGAATCCGCTGAGCGCAAAGGCTATATTCTGCTTCCAAAGCTTGAAGTTAATGAATTTCCAGCGGAGTTCGGCATTGAAGAAGCCAACATCAAGGCCCTGTACCCTGTTCAGCATCAGACCTCTGACTGTGCGGTATCCTCCGAATCCGTCATTGTCGGCCTTGATTCCCATATTTGTGTAGAAAGGCATAGAGTACCATGGAGAATTTTTGCCGAATGTGCCCTGATAGGCAATCCTGTATGCAAAGGTCAGCTTGCCGTCTTTGACTACTGGGACGTACTGGCGGAAAGTCGCGCAGTACTTATAGTGCCCGTGAGTGGTGCCGAGCCATTCGGGAGCTGCGATGACATGAGCCTCAGCCCAGATACCTTTGGTAGGATTGTTCTCCACATTACGGCTGTCGTACATGAGACCGACTCTGATAGAGGATGTAAGGCCTCCGTCTGCCTCATCCTCAGGAATGATGCCCCATATCTTGTAGAGATCGAAGAGGGAAGTGCCTCCAAGAACCTCATATCCCTTCGGAACAAAAGACTTTGCACCCGCCCATGAGAAGTTGTAGCCTGCTTCCCAGTAGAAATTCTCCAGAATCTTGCCGGTAAAGTCGATCTTGGCTTTCACGAGATCTCGTCCGAAGCGGTAGAATCCCTTCGGATATTTCCCTTTTGCCTCTAACTTTGCACCGGCCTCGTCAGGCAGATAGCTTGACCATCCGTCCTCGAACATCTGCTTGCTGGTGATGTAGTTGCTCTGATAGCCGTTGAATCCGTAGAAGTCTAATGCGGCATCTTTATAGTATCCCGTACAGATGGACATCCTGACCCCCGGAATGAGAGTCTTGTTGTCGTAATTCACAATGAGCTTGTAGCTGTTGATCGCACTTTCCTTGGTATAGGCTGATGCTTCGAAATACCACTGTGAGTTGGGGTTGGGATAGTTCTTTCCGTCTCCGAAATTGTAGAGGTTAAGGAGGGCTCCGAACTGGAATCCGCGGTCTGCGTCAAACGCGACGACAGGAAGGGGACCGAAGTTGATTCCGGTCTTGATGATCTCGCCCTTCTCGTTATATTTGACCTCTTTCTTTTTCTTTGATTCTTTCTGTTCTGTGGCAGCTTCTGTGCCGGCAGTGTCTATGGCCATGACAGGGATGCAGAGCATCATGGCAGCCATGGCTGTGATGAATGTTCTTTTCATTTGCTGGTCTGTTTAAGGTTTTTATACTCGTTTACGATTTCTTTATGGAATTCCTTCAGTTTTCCGTTACATAAGAGCTTCATGTCGGATATGAGCCTGCGCAGGAACTCGTTGTAGTCGTGGAAGAAGCTGTAGGTAGGGATCGTAAGCAGGAACGATGCGAGGGCGCACCACGGACATGATATGAGACAGAATGATAGAATTGCCCATATAAGTCCCATGATAAGTCCGAGACCGAGCTTCACGCCGAAGCTTACTGTGTTTCGGAAAGCCCTGTCCTTCACCTTTCCTCTGATGAATGTCTCCAATGCCCACATCGGCAGGCTTATCAGAGCGCTATATATATAATAAGGTAAGCCTGCAGCTGCCGCAATAGTTTTCCAAAGTACTCTGAGCAGACCGTTTCCCTTGCGGAACGAATAGATGGATATTCCGGCCTTCCTGCGGGTCTTTTCAAATCTTCCTGCCTTAGCGAGAATGTCCTTCATGGCTTCTGGCCGGGTCTCGCAGGCCGATTCAATTCCAGCCACGATCCTGCGGTTTGCCTCCATCTTCTCCGAAAGCTTTCCTTTTGTATCAAGGGCAAGAATCTTTGTAAGGGTCCATTTGTCCGCATAGTCGTCATCATCCTTTATATAAGTGATGAGCCCTGACATCCTCTGAGCCAGCTCATGTCGCAGCGGTTCAATCATCTGTACCTCATTCTCCACTTCATGTGACTTTACGAATTCGGTGACATTGATTGCCTTGCCGTATGTCACAAGAGCATTGCTGCGGTATCTGAAATAGTCCCCGTACTCGATACCTACCGGTATTATATATACAGGCTTTCTGTCTCCGAACCTGGCATTTGCCGATAAAGCGGCACGTAATGCACCCTTTCCGAGAGTCAGGAGTGAATGAGCAGGTCTGTGGCGTCCTTCCGGATACATGCAGAATGCCGCATCATTCTCAAGAATCTCTACAATGATGTCATTGGTCTCGTGGTTCTTCAGCACATTGCGAAGTCCGTCCCTCTGCCTTACCATCGGAAGAATCCTCAGGAAGTGCATTATCTTAGCTATCAGAGGGTTGTTGAACATGTCCGCTCTTGCGCCAAAGACAGTGATTCCTCTGTTGGCACGCAACATCACGAGGGCATCCATCAATGTGTTGCAGTGGTTCGGAGTGAAGAGAAGGGCTCCATCTGAAGGTATGTTCTCATACCCCTTTACCTCGACTTTCCTATAGCTGTGCCTGAGATTCCAGTCAACTATCGGCTTGAGCAGGGTGTAGGCCGTATTCTTTTCGTATATCTTTCCCATATCTTATTCCTCACCGATCTCCTTGCGTCCTTTTATTCTCCACGTGTATGCGAGCGTGAGGCCTGATATGATGTGCCAGACACCCCACCATGCGGTAATCACTACCATTCCTCCGTTGTTTGTCCATATTGTAGGGTCGAAGATGGCCGGATTGAAGAGAAGGACAAGACCGAGGCCTGAGTTCTGGATACCGGTCTCGATTGTTATTGTTCTTCTGTCCTTGTAAGGCACTTTGAATAACGTTCCCGTGCCGAATCCGATTCCGAGGGCCAAGAGGTTGTGTACCAATACTATAAGGAAGATATAGCGGATACATTTCATGAATGCGTCGATGTTGTTGCCGAATGTGAGCACTACCATAGCGATGAAGAATGCCACAGACAGATACTGCATGGGCTTCTTCAGTGCATTTGCGACTTTTGGCAGATACTGCGCGCAGAGCATTCCAAGCACGAGAGGAATGCCGAGCAGGATCACTATCGTCTTGAATATCTCCCAGAACGGTATCTCAAGCTCAGGAAGGAGCATCCTCTTCTCAGCAAACTTCAGATACAGACCGCCCCAGAATGAGAAGTTCAGAGGGGTTGTGAAGATGCATAGGGCTGTGTTTATGGCCGTCAGCGATACCGAAAGTTCGGTGTTTCCCCTTGAGAGGGAAGTGATGAAATTCGATATGTTTCCTCCGGGACATGCTGCGACGAGAATCATTCCGAGGGCAATCATAGGAGAAAGCCAGTTCTTGAATGTGATTGTCAGCAGGAATGTGAAACCCGGCAGCAGTACCATCTGGCAGATTATGCCGAGAAATACGGACTGTGGTTTCTTGAATATTTCAACGAAGGTTCTCGGCTTGATTCCGAGGGCGACTCCGAACATTACAAAAGCAAGAACGATGTTGATGGTGTTCATTCCCGCCTCATTCATGTTCACTTTTATCGCGTCTATACTCGCGATCACTTCTGGACTCATGGTTTAGTTGTTTTAGAATTTAGGGGTGCTAAGATAGTGTTTTTTCCCTTATTGACCAAACTATACTATTGGCCGGCTGCCAGGGACAACAGGCAGCCGGCCGCATATTCTTCTGTCATTGTGCCTTCAGAGGCTTTCTATTGCGGAAATCAATATATCGACGTTTCCCGGATCTGTCGCCCAGCTTGTACAGAAACGTACGGCGGCAAGCCCGTTCGGAAGTTCCTTCCAGACCGAGAACATGAAATTCTGTCCGAGTATTTCCATCGTCCGCTCATCAAGAATCGGGAACTGCTGGTTGGAAGGGCTCTCCTTAAGGAAATCTATACCCTTCTTCCTGAACGCATCCCTTATCCTGAGGGCCTGAGTCACGGCATGCCTTGACAGCCTTAGATACAGGTCATCCTCGAACAAAGTCATGAACTGGATGCCGAGAAGCCTGCCCTTTGCAAGCATGCCTCCGTTCTGCTTGATGCAGTATCTGAAATCCTTTTTGAGTCTGCTGTCAGTTATTACTACGGCTTCTCCGAAGAGAGCACCCTGCTTTGTACCCCCGATATAGAACACGTCCGCCGTTGCAGCTATGTCCTTGAGCGTTACGTCGCAGCCTTCGGATGCAAGGCCGTAGCCGAGACGTGCCCCGTCTATGAAGAGGGGGAGAGAACGGGAGCTGCAGACATCTTTCAGTTCCATCAGTTCGGCGCGACTGTATATGGTTCCAGATTCCGTAGTGAACGATATATATACCATCCCCGGCTGGACAGTATGTTCCGGGCCGTCTTCAGAGAAGTGTCCGTCGATGAAGCTTGCAAGGGAGGAAGCTGACAGCTTTCCGTTTTCAGACGGTATGGCAAGTACCTTATGGCCGCCGTGCTCGATCGCTCCCGTCTCATGGACATTTATGTGTCCGGTGTCAGCACATACCACTCCCTGATATGGACGTAGTATTGAGGATATGACGGTGGCATTTGTCTGAGTGCCTCCGACGAGGAAATGAACATCCGCATCTTCTCTGCCGCATGCGGTCCTGATCAGGCCTCGGGCCTCTTCGCAATAGTGGTCTTCACCGTAGCCAATGGTCTGCTCCATGTTGGTGGTGGACAGGCGCTCGATGATGCGGGGATGTGCGCCTTCGCTGTAATCACATTGAAACTGTATCATAAGTCCGTATTTTAAGAAACTGTTTAAATTTTTCTCCGAAAAATCATTAATTGTTGAAACTGAATAAATTTTAAACAGTTTCTAAACTGCAAACATAGACAAAATTATCTTTCATTTACTATATTTCCTCTATAAATCAAATATGCACCAACCCTGAGAGTATCCGTGCGTG
>CAYXMV010000048.1:0-14558 GCA_964466235.1 uncultured Muribaculaceae bacterium
ACACCGCACGTCTGTATGACGAGCTCGGAATGGCGGAATATCAGGCGATAGAGGTGTTTGTAAGACTCTTCTGACAACATTTCTGAATTTGTCATAGAAAAATTCAGACGGTTACTAAATCAGAAAAGCCTCCGGAAAGGAGGCTTTTCTGATGATAGCTTGTATCCTATCTTTCGTATTCGACCTTTGCACGAACCTCGGCAATAGTCTTTACGTATTCTATTACGTTGTCCCTCATGGTGTCTGCCTTGTAGGCTGCGAGAGCTTCCCAGTTTTCGAAGTCTGCAATCATGACTGCATCATATGAAGTCTTTCCTTCATTGCGGTTAACGCCTACTTCAATGCTTGCAAGTCCCGGCACGAGTCCCAGGAGGGACTCATATTTTTCCTTGACATCTTCCGCGAGTTCCTTTGGAGTCTTGCCATCTGATGGCTTGAACTTCCACATTACACAATATCTTACCATATCAGTTCAGTGTTTAAGTGTTCATAATACGGGACTAAGTTAATAATAATAATTGAGCCGACCAAATATAAATGTAAAAGGATTCAATTAGTTCATACTTTAATATATTTTATTAAATTTGCTTGATTATAGAAAGATATATATATGCCGACCGACCATAGAAGCCAGAGAATAGCCAAGAACACCCTGATGCTCTACATCAGGATGGCAGCTCTCATGCTTGTGGGACTCTACACTTCGAGAGTAGTGCTTGAAGCCCTCGGAGAGAATGACTTCGGAATATATAATGTAGTAGGCGGTGTTGTAGCTATGTTCTCAGTCATTTCCGGTGCTTTGAACTCAGCTGTTTCCCGTTTCATAACATTCGAGATGGGTAAGGGCGCTGAGGCTCGTCTGAACAGGGTGTATTCTACTGCTGTGACCATCCAGTTCATACTCGCCCTTATAGTGGTGATTCTTGCCGAGCCTTGCGGGATATGGTTCATAGAAAACAAAATGACAATAGACCCGTCCCGGATACCCGCAGCCAGGACAGTCCTTCATTTCTCTCTTCTGGCTTTTGTCATAAACCTTCTGAGTGTTCCTCAGATGGCCTCTATTACAGCGCACGAGAAAATGTCGGCATACGCCGCCATCGGAGTCCTGGACGGACTGCTCAGACTCGGAGTCGCCCTTCTGATAATGAATTCGTCTTCGGACCGTCTTGTGCTTTATGCTGCCTTGATGGCCGCAGTAGTCCTTGCTGTCCGTGCGGCATACGGCATATATTGCAGGATGCATTTTCCTGAATGCCGCTACAGGTCGGTATTCGACAAGACTCTTATAAAGGAAATGTTCACCTTCGCAGGCTGGAACTTCATTGGAGTGTCTGCAGGAGTCCTGAGGGACCACGGCGGAAACATCCTTGTCAATATATTTTCAGGGCCGGCCCTTAATGCTGCCCGTGGTGTGGCTGTGCAGCTGAACGGCGCCGTGCAGGGCTTCGTGACCAATTTCATGACAGCCGTCAATCCCCAGATCACGAAATCGTATGCGGCAGGAGAGAAGGAGTACATGCTGTCCCTTATACGCAAGTCGTCGAGGATGTCTTACTATCTTCTGTTCATGCTGGCGCTTCCGGTGTTTTTCAATGCGGAGTACATACTGAGCCTCTGGCTGAAGGATGTCCCTGACCATACTGTCCTTTTTGTCCGGCTTTTCCTTCTGTTCGCGTTGAGTGAATCTCTTTCGCAGCCGCTTGTTACAGCTCAGCTTGCCACAGGCCGAATCCGGAATTATCAGATCGTTGTCGGAGGACTCAATCTTCTGAATCTCCCGGTGTCATACTTCCTGCTCAGGGCCGGCGCCATGCCTGAAATTACAGTCGTGGTTGCCATAGTAATCTCTCAGCTGAGCCTTGCTGCCAGACTTATACTCCTGAGAGGAATGATCTCATTGTCAGTCAGGGATTTTGTCAGACGTGTGTGGCTCAATGTCGTCGCCGTCACAGCCGCAGCTGCAACCCCTGTCCTTCTGCTTGAGGGATTCTTTCCTGACAATCTGTCGGGATTCTGTCTCAATGCCCTGGCCTGCGTGGCTGTAGCCGGCCTTTCTATACTTTTCGTAGGCTGCAAGGCACAGGAAAGACGGGAAATCGTATCTATGATCTTCAAAAATAAGGAAAGATGATAAGGATCACGGATAAGTCGGATTGCTGTGGCTGTACAGCCTGTGTGTCGGTGTGCCCGGTGCATTGTATCGTCATGCGCAGGGACCGTGAGGAAGGATTCGATTATCCGGTTGCCAATCCGGATATATGTATCGGATGCGGAAGATGCGAGTCCGTATGCCCTGTCCTGAATCCGCGAAATGAATCCCTTCCTACAGCCTCTTATGCTGCAAGAAGCAGCGTAAACCTGCAGGAAAGCTCATCAGGAGGTGTTTTCCCGCTTGTCGCTGCAGAAGTGATCGCCCGAAACGGAATTGTTTATGGTGCTGTTCTAAATGCGGATTTTCAAGTCGTACATGAAGAAGCTGATTCAATTCAGGATGTATGGAAAATGCGTGGGTCAAAATATGTGCAGAGCGACCTGTTCGCTTCTTTCGAGGATGTAAAGACTGATCTGGATGCAGGACGTCACGTACTTTTTACCGGAACGCCTTGTCAGGTGGCCGGTCTCCGTAACAGTCTCGGAAAGGATTATGAGAGGCTTATCACCATTGACTGCGCATGTCATGGAGTACCGGGACCGGGTCTATGGGAAAAATATGTGAAGGAACTCGAAAGACGTGCCGGCGGCAAACTTGTGGACATCACTTTCAGAGACAAGTCGGACGGATGGTACCATTATTCATTCAAAGTGAATGGAAAGCGCATTCCATATATGGATGACCCGTATATGGCCCTTTTCGTCCAGAGCATGACTCTCCGTCCTTCATGTTACAGATGTCCTGTGCGTGGCGGAAGGAGCGGCAGTGATTTGACTTTAGCCGATCTGTGGAATGCAGCATCTGTTGCAGCAGATATGGATGACGACAGGGGAGTATCGCTTGTCTGTCTGAACACGGACAAAGGTCATAAGATATTTGAAACGATAAAAGAACGGATGACTGTCAGGTCTGTTGACTATCATCAGGCTGTCAAGAATAACGGGGGCTTTGCGTACAAGACTGAAATCCCGGAAGAAAGAACTGAGTTCTTCAGGGGACTTGAATCTGCGGATGACCTTTACAGATATATGTCCAGATTTGTAAAACGCTCTTATTCTGTGTCAAGTCTCATCAAGGGGGTCCGCAGGAAGCTTTATATGATCAAAAAGAAAGTGTTGTCATGAAAATAGCCGTCATATCCCTGCCGCTTCATACCAATTACGGCGGAATTCTTCAGTCTTATGCACTCAAGAAAGAACTTGAGCGCATGGGGCATGAAGTGTCTGTAATAGACCGCAGGGTGAAGATGCCTTTCCCTAAGTGGTGGAAGGCTCCGTTTGTCTATATCAATCGGGCACTTAAGCATGTGGGGAGGAATCCCGGTGAAGCGCCGGAGGTTTTCCGTGAACACCGGTGCAAGAAGGAATATCCTGTGCTTTGCTCTAAGCTCAACGAATTCATTGACAGGAATATATCTCCGGTCATTACAGATTCGTATAAAGACATCAGAAAGGGCGAATATGACGCTTTCGTGGTAGGCAGTGACCAGGTATGGCGTCCCCGTTATTTCGGAAGGATAGAGGACGCGTTTCTCGCTTTTGCGAAAGGGTGGGATGTGAAACGTGTCGCTTATGCGGCCTCGTTCGGTACGGATGCGCTTGAATTCGGGTCGGAGCAGCTTGGGATATGCGCGGAACTTCTGCGCGAGTTTGACGGGGTATCGGTGAGGGAAGCTGGCGCCGTGACGATGCTTGACGAATGGTTTGACTGCGACAGAGCTGTGCATGTTCTCGACCCTGTGATGCTTATGACTGCGGAGGAACTGTTGGAAATAGCATCAGGAGCACGCAGTCGCAGAGCTTCAGGCAAAGTCATGACGTATTTCCTTGATCCGGCCCCGAACAAGACTACCATAACGGGAATGGTGTCGCGATGGACAGGCAAGGAGGCTGTTGATTATTCGGTATTTCCTCATGACAGGAACATTCCACTCGAAAAACGTGTCCTTCCTCCGATAGAGGACTGGATTGCAGGGTTTGCCGATGCGGATTTCGTCGTGACTGATTCTTTCCACGGATGCGTGCTGTCTGTTCTCCTGCATAAGCGATTCATTGCTGTCGGAAACAGTCAGAGAGGCATGTCACGCATGAGTTCACTGATGAATGCCTTTGGACTCGATTCCCGTCTTGTACATGGCATTGATCCGGAGGATGACGGAGAAACTTTTCTTGCTGCTCCGGAATGGAAAGGTATAGACGCGGTAATTGAAGAGAAGAGGGACGCTTCCCGCGCCTTCATAGTTAAATCCCTGAAATCTTGAAGTTATGGATAAATGCAGGCTGAGCATAATAATTCCGGTCTATAATGCGGAAGAATATCTTGACAGGTGCATCGTCAGCATACTGTCTCAGGATTTCTCTTCCTATGAGGTGATACTTGTTGACGACGGCAGTTCCGACTCTTCGCCGATGATCTGTGACCGTTATTCGGCTACCGATTCCCGTTTCCGCACCGTCCATAAGGCCAATGGAGGTGTGAGTTCCGCCCGCAATGCCGGAATCGACCTCGCGAAAGGGGAGTATCTGATGTTCATAGACTCGGATGACGCCCTCCTTCCGGAGGCACTGAAGGCGATGACAGACCGGCTCGAAGGTGAAGATATGGTATTGGGCGGATATGTCTCGTACATGGATTCCGTGCCGCGTAAGGAGATGAATCCTTTAGAAGGACGATCGTGGTCAGGCGAAGACATGAATACATTCTTCGACCGCCATATAAGACGCAACTGCGATATGCTGGATGCCCCGTGGGCCAAACTTTTCCGCCGCAAGACAGTGGGCGGGCTTCGCTTCAACGAGAGGCTCAGCTATGCGGAAGACAAACTGTTCGTCTTTGCCTTCCTTGCCCTGTGCTCATCCGTGCGTACCTGCACATCGATGGTCTATGCCTATCATCTTCGTGCCGGTTCCCTCGGCAGCGACGTTGCATCCGACCGTCATATTATGCAGCTGAGGCGCTTCCTTCCATCCTACTCTGCGGTAATCAAAAGACTGACAGAAAGGTATCCGGACAGCAGGAAACTGGCCGGACTGTATCATAATGACCTCGTAGGCAGATATATATGCCGTATCCTCAATATCTTTTTAGTGCGCAGGACAGTGCTTCTGACCCCCGACCTTCTTGCCGAGCTTTACGGGATGATGGATGCTGACGAGAGGCTCACCGGCATTCTGTCCATACGCGCAGGCCAGGCCTTCAGCCTTTTTCTCTACCGCAATTTCAGACCTGAGACGTCTGTGAAGATATATAAGGCGGTTGCATCGGTTGTTTCATTCTTCAGACGCAGATAGTCATGTATAATTTGGCAGTCATATTCGAAAGCAGTCCCTTCGACATGAAGGGACAGTTCAATGCTGTTCACAACAGGGTAAGGAATCTTGTCGCGACGGGTCGTTGCAAGGTGGATGTATATTGTCTGCATAGCCGAGACAACGCTTTCACCCGCAAGGTGCGAAAGACCCTTAAGGTGCCTCATAAGAAGCGTGTCACGGTAGAAGGGGTGGAGTACAGGATGATGTGGTACCGTTTTTCTGTCATCGACTTTGTCCTGACGGAGAAGATGCACAGGAAGTCCTGGATATTCGACAGGTACATAAGGAGGCACGCAGGGATGTTCAAGGGCTATGACATGATTCTTGCACATTCATACGAGGGCGCATATATGGCAAAAGTTGTGAAAGATCTGTATGGTGTGCCGTATCATGCCACGTGGCATGGATCCGATGTTCATACCCATCCGCTTCGCAATCCGTTCATACTGCGTACTACACGCAAGCTTATGGAGGCTGCAGAATGCAATCTGTTCGTCAGCCGGGCTCTGATGGCAGCGTCGGAAATGGTTACCGAGGATGCGTTGAAGGCGGTGCTTTACAACGGGGTTTCGGAGAAGTTCTTCCGATATTCTGATGAGAGACGGGCGGAACTTCGGAAAAAGTACGGTCTTGCCGAAGGCGAAAAGGTCGTGGCATACGCAGGCAATTTCCAGAGGGTGAAGAATGTGGAAGTGCTGCCGGAACTTTTCCATAAGATACATGAGGATTTTGATATGCTCATGGCTGAGGAGAGGAGGGAAGATGTGTCTTTGAAGTTCTGGATAGTCGGGGACGGGAAGCTGAGACCTGAGCTGGAGCCTCTGATCCTGAAGGCTGCAGGAACTGATGTCGTTTTCTGGGGCAACAGGCCGGCGGACGAAATGCCGGACATCATGAACTGCGTGGATGTGCTTGTGCTTCCGAGCCGCAATGAAGGACTGCCGTTGGTCGTGATGGAGGCCCTCAGGTGCGGTGCCAATGTGGTCGGTTCCGATGTGGGAGGCATTCCGGAGGTGGCCGGCAAGGATTTTACGGTGGCTTTCAGAAAGAAATATGAGGGGGTGACCGACTATTGCGGTGATGAATTCGTGGGTAAGTTCGCGTGGAAGGTGACTGGACTTCTGAACGCTCCCAAGCAGCAGGAACTCCCGCCTGACTTCGACTGGAAGCGTACCGCACAGAATGAACTTTCCCTTATCGAAAGGACTTTGGAGAACATCGAATGATGTTTTTGACTATCTTTGTGGCCGTTTGTCACGTCGAGTGAAGCTGCAACATCAGAATTTTCTCGTCGAGCGAAGCCGAGACATCTAAACCTTAATATAAATGCAGACGATATACGACCCCCTCAGAAAGAAGCAAGTGGCCCTGACCCCGGAAGAAAAGGTGCGTCAGTGGTGCATAGGAGTGCTTTCCCGGGAGCTCGGCGTTCCGCTGCATCTGATGATGAGCGAGGCTGGTTTCAGACTGGGTGACAAGCAGTTCAGAGCCGATATATTGGTTTATGACCGTCAGGCGCGTCCTCTCGCAGTTATTGAATGCAAGAGACCGGAAGTGGAACTGACAGGAGAAGTCCTCGACCAGGCCATCAGATACAATATGGTCCTGAATGTCAGGTATATGATCATAACCAACGGGAACAGGACCTACATCTGCCGTCGCAAGGAGCCGGACGGCAATGCAGGCTACGAATTTATTGACAAAGCTCCGACCTACACTGAAATGCTGACTTCTCATCACGGGATGCCAAAGGAATCTAAATGACAGAAATATGCCGACAATTGTATCAGAATACCTCAATCATAAAATATTCAATATAGTATCCGAAGTGGCGGCCGAAAAAGGTGTCCGCGCCTTCGTGATAGGCGGCTATGTCCGTGACTGTTTTCTCGGTCGTCCGAGCAAGGACATCGACATCGTGGTGGAAGGAAGCGGGATCGAACTTGCCGAAGCTGTGGGGGAGAAGGTGCACAGCAATGTGTCTGTTTTCCGCAATTTCGGTACGGCCATGCTCAAGTTTCACGGTATAGAGGTGGAATTCGTCGGTGCCCGCAAGGAATCCTATCGTCGTGATTCCCGCAAGCCTATAGTCGAGGACGGTACTCTCGAGGACGATCAGCTCAGAAGGGACTTTACCATCAATGCAATGGCATTCAGCCTCCAGAAAGAGGATTTCGGTGCATTGGTCGATCCTTTCGGAGGAATACGCGACCTTGCTGCCGGAATCATACGTACGCCCCTTGATCCGGACACCACATACAGCGACGATCCTTTGAGGATGGTCCGTGCCATCAGGTTTGCCACCAAGCTGACCACTCCGGATCAGCCCTTCAGCATAGTTCCTGAATCTCTCGAATCAATCAGACGCAACCGTTCCCGTATGGAGATCCTGTCGAAGGAAAGGATAGTGGAGGAACTCAACAAGATACTCGTCACCCCGAAGCCTTCGATCGGATTCAGGCTGCTTGATGAGACCGGCCTTCTCGAATATGTCCTGCCTCAGCTAACCAAACTCAAGGGTGTGGAAACCGTTGAAGGAAAAGGACATAAGGAAAACTTCTCCCACACTCTCGAAGTTCTGGACAATGTTGCAGCCGCAGAAATTGAGGCCATAGCCGAGGGCCGTCTCAAGGACTTTCTCTTTGAGGACGGTGTGGAGGTTGAGAAAGTACGTACCGAGCCGAACGTCTGGCTGCGCTGGGCTGCTCTGCTTCACGACATTGCCAAGCCGGCCACAAAGAAATATGACCCTTCTTTAGGTTGGACCTTCCACGGACATGAAGTGGTCGGTGCACGTTGGATCCCGAAGATCTTCCAGGGCCTGAAGATGCCTTTGAACGAAAAGATGAAATATGTGCAGAAACTCGTCAACCTGCATCTTCGCCCGATTGCCCTCGTGACGGATGAAGTGACTGACTCAGCCGTCCGCCGACTTCTCTTCGACGCCGGTAACGATATAGACGACCTGATGCTTCTGTGCAATGCCGACATCACATCAAAGAACCCCCGCAAGGTGGCCCGTCTGCACGCCAATTTCGAACTCGTGAAGACGAAGCTGATAGAAGTGGAGGCCAAAGATGCCATCCGTAACTTCAAGAATCCTATCACCGGTGACTATGTGATGGAACTCTTCGGCATAGAGCCGTGCAACACGATCGGTCAGCTCAAGGAAGCCGTCAAGAACGCCATCCTCGACGGAGAGATAGAGAACACCTTTGAAGCCGCTGACACCCTCATGCGCGCCAAGGCCGCCGAACTCGGACTTTTTCCTAAGGGGTGATTCAGAAAATCATCACCTGAATTGAAATCCATTATAACACTCAAGTAGCAAAATCATCAGCATTTTACCCAGAAAGTGCAGATGATTTACTTTGTGCATCATAATAGTTGGTTTACCTTTGAAAATAATGGATTAAGCTTTTATGACGCGAAGGATTATCACGGTCTTGATTGTTCTGGCCACATTGCTTTCATGCGGAAAGAAAGATATTGACAATCTGCTCTCGACAGCCTAAGTCAGGCTTGATTTTATGATCATGAAAAAGATTTATGCTCTTATCGCGGCAATCATCGTTCTTGCAGCCGCTTCGGTTGCAGTCATTGTCAATGCTGACAACTCCGAATCTCTGTTTGAGGCGAATGTCGAGGCCTTGGCAAATTACGAGACGGGATGTGACTGCCATTATGTAAACGGTTATACTCCGTGTGGTCGCAGATGCAGCAGCATATGATAGTTCAGGTCAGTCAATGACTGTTCATCGACTTGAATTATCCGTTCATATACCTAAATCAACCGTTCACTCATAAAATCATACATGTCCATAAGACAGTATGCTGTAAATGCTTAATTTAGAAGCCGGATATGGTAAGAAAGTTATGCAGGCATCTTATTGTTCTATTGTTAGTATTTGTGTCGTGGACTGCAGTATCTTGCGGGGACCGTCGGCAGTTGTCACAGGACATGAAACGTTTCGTCGAATCCGAGATTGTCCTTCCTGATGACATGGAATGTGTCCATGACATGAGTATCCGGATGTATGACCCATCGGTTCTTCGTCCGGTCAAGTTCATAGTCTATTATGATTCATTGGAATGTTCGTCTTGTGCTGTTGCGCATCTTGTTGACCTCTTGCCGCTTTATGATAGATTCAAGGATTCTGAAGTCGAGGTGATGACGATTTTCTCGCCGCGTACGGAAGAGGTAGAAGATATCAAGGTGGAACTGATGATAGCGGATCCTGAATTCCCGGTATATGTTGATACCAACGGCACATTCGCAGGAACCAACAAGTGTATTCCGGCAGATAACCGTTTCGACTACTTTATGATTGATGGTTCCGGTAAACCTGTTTTTGTCGGTAATCCTACAGCGAATGAAGAACTCATGAAGTTGTTGGACTCAATATTATTAACCTTTAAAATTTAAATGTTTATGAAAAAGATTTATGCTCTTATCGCGGCAATCATCGTTCTTGCAGCCGCATCAGTTGCCATCATTGTCAACGCCGGCAAGCCTGATTCTTTCTTCGAGGCGAATGTCGAGGCCTTGGCGGATGATGAAAGTGCTGCTGGTTATGTAATCTGCTATAGTGAGTCAGTAGTAAAAGTCGGCTATACCTACTATGACTGTGGAACATGTGAAAAAGTGTATGATGAAAAGGGTAGAGGAAATTATACAAAGTGTTTCAGGTAGTCTTAAGACAATGTTCTACCTGTTGATATGCATGGCGTTTACGCAATGTATAAGAGTACCTACGGCCAAGATCAGTGTATCAGATATAAATCCTCTTGAAGAGGTATCTGTAACTCATTCTGAAGAGTTGGGCTCGGTATTGTCGATGCATTCTTTAGATGATAAATACATGGTGTCCTTTTATCGTGATACCCTGTGTCTGGGAGTTCTGGACAGTTCTATGAATTTGATTTCAAGATTCGGCAGGAAGGGTAGGGGCCCCATGGAGTTGCTGGCACCTCGTCTGACAGGGCAATATCTTTGCGATGACGAGGGTTATAAGGTATTGGTATTTGAAAGGTTTATGAATCAGATGCTGACTTATTCGCTCGGAAAAGATGGGAATGTCAGAAATGTTGTTGCCGATTCATTACCTCGTCATTATGGTGACATGCGTATTGCATATAATCTTCAGGATTACTATTGGGGGATTATTGATAATCAGAATCAGGATGTGTTCATGTTTGACAAGAATACCGGTGGAATGTCGCTATATGATGTTCCCGACAGACGGCAGCGTCGGGATTATCAGTCTATTGTCACCGCGCATCCGGATAAAGCAGCATTTGCATTAGCCTATTATTCCTTGCCGAGGATTGATATTATTGGTGCTGATGGTAAATGTCGGCAGATTATACAGATAGATGAACTGGCTGGGGCCACCTTAGGGAATGATTCTGCTGATTGTTTCCTTGACATCTGCTCTTCGGAAAAGTATATATATGCACTTTTGGACAATAATGAAAGAAATGATCTGTTGTTATGTTTAGATTGGGAAGGTAATTACCGTACAGCATTCAGTATTTGTAATACAAGTACACTTTGTTTGAATGAAGATAAATTGCTGTGCCTGGATTATGATGAAAATGGACTTGTCATTACAGAATATGCCTTGATATAATGAAAAGACCAAGTGGATTGTCAAATACAATTAAAATGAATCTATTTACACCAAATTGATATTATATCGTATTAAGATTTCTTTCCTGAGTTGAGACGAACTTGATTATTACCCCTTTAATTATTCCATTAGATAAGTAAGATTCTTAAGAAGATATTAGGGGATGTGTCCCAAAATCAGCAAACATTTTGTATATTTGTGAAATGATTAACAAAATTTTCAGGAATGGTTGTTTTCGATACATACCGTGCTGGAGGTCACAAATTGAATCCTGCTTTGCTTTGGGAATATGATTTAAATCAATTCGATTGGCAGAGAGGTCGAGTTGTTGTGGTTCAGCGTGTTATAGAAATGGGAGAACCGGAAGATTTTTTTGCGGCCTTCGATCTTTATGGTGGTATGGTCGGCTTCCGTGAAATCATAAAGTCCGTTCCTTATCTTAATGCATTAGATATGCATTTTGTGTGTACATTTTTTAACTTGAAGAGGGAGGAACTCAGATGCTACACAAAGAAACAGTCGAGTATGGAACTTTGGAACTCTTGAAACATCTTCAGACTGAGCCGTTGTTATCATCGTTTAATCTGGTTGGAGGAACTGCACTGGCTTTGCGCATAGGGCATAGGAAAAGTGTGGACCTTGACCTTTTTACCCGTGAGGAGTTTGATCTGGGCGAATTGAAATCTATGCTTGTTGAAAAGTATGGATTCAGATCCTCTTTTGAGCGCGGGCATACCCTTAAAGGGTTTATAGGTGGTGTAATGATTGATTGTATTCGCTTCGATTACCCTCATCTACAAAGTCCCGACATTTTGGAAGATGTTCGTTTGGAAAGCATACCTGATATTATTGCGATGAAGTTGTCTGCAATAGCCCAGAATGGTACAAGGATAAAGGATTTCATCGATATTGCAACACTGTCAATGATGTATAGTTTCGATGAAATGCTTGGATTCTATATGGCAAAATTTCCTAATGTAAACATCATGATGCCGCTTAAGTCAATTACATATTTTGAAGAAATTGACTTCAATGAACCTGTTGTTATGATGACAGGAAAGTTTAATTGGAATAAGATTGCTAATAGACTCCAGGAAATGGTTCGTGAGCCAAAGAAGGTTTTTACGTCATTACCTTAAAATCTCCGATGGATTTTATAAGCTTTTAGTTTACGGTCATGAAAAAGGCTGGTGTCGTTCTTGCAGCCGCTTCAGTTGCCATCATTGTCAATGCATGCAAGTCTGATTCTTTCTTCAAGGCGAATGTCGAGGCCTTGGCAAATTACGAGACGGGAGGTGACTGTCATTATGTAAACGGTTGTACTCCGTGTGGTCGCAGATGCAGCAGCATATGATAGTTCAGGTCAGTCAATGACTGTTCATCGACTTGAATTATCCGTTCATATACCTAAATCAACCGTTCACTCATAAAATCATACATGTCCATAAGACAGTATGCTGTAAATGCTTAATTTAGAAGCCGGATATGGTAAGAAAGTTATGCAGGCATCTTATTGTTCTATTGTTAGTATTTGTGTCGTGGACTGCAGTATCTTGCGGGGACCGTCGGCAGTTGTCACAGGACATGAAACGTTTCGTCGAATCCGAGATTGTCCTTCCTGATGACATGGAATGTGTCCATGACATGAGTATCCGGATGTATGACCCATCGGTTCTTCGTCCGGTCAAGTTCATAGTCTATTATGATTCATTGGAATGTTCGTCTTGTGCTGTTGCGCATCTTGTTGACCTCTTGCCGCTTTATGATAGATTCAAGGATTCTGAAGTCGAGGTGATGACGATTTTCTCGCCGCGTACGGAAGAGGTAGAAGATATCAAGGTGGAACTGATGATAGCGGATCCTGAATTCCCGGTATATGTTGATACCAACGGCACATTCGCAGGAACCAACAAGTGTATTCCGGCAGATAACCGTTTCGACTACTTTATGATTGATGGTTCCGGTAAACCTGTTTTTGTCGGTAATCCTACAGCGAATGAAGAACTCATGAAGTTGTTGGACTCAATATTATTAACCTTTAAAATTTAAATGTTTATGAAAAAGATTTATGCTCTTATCGCGGCAATCATCGTTCTTGCAGCCGCATCAGTTGCCATCATTGTCAACGCCGGCAAGCCTGATTCTTTCTTCGAGGCCAATGTCGAGGCCTTGGCAAATGTTGAAGATGTATATTGTTATAATGGAGGTATCGGTGCTTCCCAATGTGAAATTGAAGCCGGAATCACTATAGCCGGACATGGAGTTTCTGCGACATGTAGTGTGACATGCCGGGATGGTTACTATGCATGTTGCGGAATCAGATGTGTATGTGTTCCTGAATAATATCGCGCTATGAGACGAATATCCATATTGTTTTTGTTGGCTGTAATCTGCAGTTGCAATCGCTCTGATTCTGATAAAAATGTCATTACTGTTGATTTTGATGTTGATAATTATCAGGCAGTGAATCTTGATGAAATGCGCGGAATCATTCTGGATGGAGTTACGGTAGGCAGGGTGAAGGATATGCTGTTAGTGGATTCATCTTTATTCATTCATTCCTCAAGCGGACTTCATCGCTTCAGTCTGGAAACCGGTGATCTTGAGGTGACATACTCTCGTAGAGGAAGTGGGCCTGAAGAATATGTGTCATTGTGGTGCTGTAATGTCAATGATTCAGTAGTGCAGTTATATGACATGAACCGCAAACGGTTGCTTGAATATGAGGAGGACGGCAGTTTCATACGTAACATTGAGTTACCGTCGTCTTATAGCGACAATCCGTTTCAGGCCTTTGTGCGTGTCGGCGAACGTTATCTTGGCAAAAGGGTCTATGGTGGTGACTCCTCGATTCCGGAACTTGCATACTATGATGAGAACTTCCGTTATCTCGAAGATGTTCTGCAGAAACTCAATCTGAGGTCAGGCCTCATGCTGCATCCTCCATTTACAATGAATTCCGAAGGTAATGCCTTGTATTGCAGATATTTTGATAATGCTGTTTATGAAATCACTCAGGATGAGTCAGCAATAAAATACCGTATTGACTTCGGTCAGCACTCGTTTGAGAATGGGGATGACTTCAAGGACGAATATGACATTATAGATCATGTCAATTCTGTAAAGCGGAAATATGCTGTCAATTTCTCCGCTTTTCAGGAAGATGAGCGTTTTCTTACTTTCTGCTATCTATATGATGCATCGAAAAGACTTGCGGTATATGATAAAGATGAAGACATGACATTTTCCATGTTCTTTGACTCGGAGTCCGAAACGGTGGATCAGATATGCCGCAGTGGGAATACATTATATATCCTGACCCAATGTGATGATGCTTCGGCAAAACTCTATGAGTATGAACTCCAATAAAAACTAATGAAATTATTGAATATCATATCATTAACCTTTTAATATCTAAACTGGGGTTAAATCCCTGCAATTTATTGCAGCTACTTTAGT
>CAYXMV010000049.1:0-14452 GCA_964466235.1 uncultured Muribaculaceae bacterium
ATGAAAAACAGCGCATTAGTGGTCGTGGACATGCTCTACGACTTCATAGACGGAAGCCTCGCATGCATCAATGCGGACAATGCCGTCGCCAACACATTGAAACATATAGATTCCATGACAAAGGGACAGGGAGGAGAAGAACACGAAATCCTCGACACCTTCCCTATCCTGTTCATCCGTGACCATCATCCTGCCGATCATTCGTCATTCGATGATCAGGGAGGCATCTGGCCTCAGCACTGCGTGGCCGGAACGCGCGGCGGCGAGATCCATGACAACCTCAAGCCATACGCGGTGGAAGAGCTCATCTTCGACAAGGGATGCGACAAGTCCAAGGAACAGTATTCCGGATTCGAAGGAGTCAACAATGCCGGACAGCCACTCGGTGAAATTCTCGAACTTTTAGACACCACAGATGTATATGTCTGCGGAATAGCCACCGAGTTCTGCGTCCGCAACACCTGTGAAGATCTGCTCAAGGCCGGATTCAAGGTTCACCTTCTCAAGGACTGCATAGCGTATGTCAATCATGAAGGCCACATCAAGGCTGTCGAAGAAATGAAGAATGAGGGCATAATCATAGAATAATGCAAAGCCGTTCAAGGCATGATCGGGAGGTCCGCGGAAGGTCGCTGACCTCCCGATTTGCGTATGTCGTTGATTATTCGTACCTTTGCTGTCTTGTATGAAAGATTTTTTGGCAAAAATATGGGTTCCTGCCCTGCTCGTGATGATTGCCGCAGTGCAGTCTTTCGGCATTGATGCGGGAAGGGCCGTCAGTCTGAGAAGGCTGGCTGATTCCCTCAGACTCAGCAGCTTAGACGATTCTTCCGCCTTAGCTGGCATTGCCATAGACAGCCTTGAACCACACATCGGCACGGCCGCGGACAGCCTTGCCACAGCAGCTGACGACAGCATGTTCGTCCTGGAATTCTCCAGCGACAGCACCGCTGCCGACTCAGTGAAGATTTCTCCGAAAGACACGATCAAGGTTCCTGATTCCTTGAAATTCACAGATCCTTTCAAGTACAAATATTATATAGCGGTCAAAGACTCCGCCGTAAGGCATGCTGTCCGCGACTCCCTCCTTCAGGCAGGCGACACACTTGAGGTTAACAGACTTGACTCCTTATATATAAAGGACTCCACTGACGTGGCCACAGCGGAATTCAACGCATGGTACGCATCACTCAGCAGGATGGAGCGCAAGAAATATGATGCCGAGCAGAAGCTCCCGGCCCTCATAGCCGCCGCAAACCGAAAGACGGCCATCAAGGACAGTATCAGAGCGCGCAAGGACAGCATCATCGAGGCCACCCCGCGCATCCTCGAGACTTTCGCCTTCCCTGACTCCATGCACTACAAGAGGATTGTGACATGGAATCACGACAGGTTTTTCAACGATGTGAGGAACCTCCGCGACCAGTGGGCGGACACCTCATATAATCATAATTTTCATGAATATCCGTTCTTCAGAGAGGATGTGAACGCGTCATACCTCGGAGTAATCGGTTCTCCTGCACAGCTTTACAACTACTTCAAGAGACAGGAGGAGGACAACGCGATATTCTATACCCCATATCAGATATACAGCTATACGGCTGACAATCTTCCGCAGTATAACACTAAGACCCCTTATACTGAACTCGCCTACTGGGGAACCCTGTTCGCGAATCAGAAGAAGGAGGAATCCAATATCAAGATACTTACGACCCAGAACATCACTCCGGCGCTCAACCTTACATTGGAGTACCACAGATTCGGCGGCAACGGTATGCTGAAGAGAGAGGATACCGACAACCGCACATTCGTGGCGGCGACGAACTACACGGGCAAGAAGTATCTCATGCACGCAGGCTTCATCTATAACAGAGTGCAAAGGAGCGAAAGCGGAGGCATCATCGATCCGATGTGGATCAGGGATACCCTCGTTGACGCAAAGGAAATAGATGTATATCTGCGTGATGCTGAAAACAAGCTGAAGAGGAACACCGTCTTTCTTGACCAGACCTACAGGATACCTCTGTCGTTCCTGAAGAAGAAAGCGGAAGCGGACTCTTCTGCAGCACCGGTACAGCTCGACTCGACAGTCATCGACACCGACGTGACGACGGCCTTCATCGGTCACAGCAGCGAATACTCAGTGTTCCGCAAGACCTACACCGATGTAATCAACGATGAGGCCGGCAGAGAGTTCTACCACGACCGTTTCTACATCAACCCTACAAAGAGCATGGACTCTCTGAGGGTGATGAGGCTCGAGAACCGCGTATTCCTCAGGCTCCAGCCGTGGAAGGACGACGCGATAGTCTCGAAGCTTGACGTGGGTATCGGCGACAAGCTGCTCAGCCACTACAGTTTCAGGCCGGCAGACTATCTGCAGGGCAGCACCAATGTCCTCCAGAACTCCCTCTATCTCTATGCCGGTGCCAAAGGTCAGTACAAGAAGTACCTGACATGGGATGCTACGGGCGACTACACATTCCTCGGCAGCGAAATCAATGATTTCGGCCTTGATGCCAACGTCACGATGAATGCCTATCCTTTCAGAAGGGACAGGAAGAGTCCGCTCACCTTCAGGGCACACTTCGAGACAAGCCTGAAGGAGCCTGACTACTATGAGCAGCACCTCTACACAAACCACTACAGATGGGACAATGACTTCAGCAAGATTTCAAATACGAAAATCGAAGCTTCTCTCTCGATTCCACGATGGGAAATGGCGGCTTCATTCGGCTATGCCTTGCTGAACAACAACATATATTATGATACCCTCGGTATCGTGAGGCAGAATACCAAGCCGATGAGCGTAATGTCGGCCAGCCTCACAAAGAATTTCCGTATATGGAAATTCCATCTGGACCACAAGGCGGTATTCCAGCTGTCTTCAAACGAAGACGTGATGCCTCTGCCTATGCTGGCCCTCAATTTGCGATACTATCTCCAGTTTGACGTCGTAAAGAATGCCATGCAGATGCAGATAGGTGCAAACGGAACATTCACGACAAAATGGTATGCCCCCGCATACAATCCGGTGCTCGGAGTGTTCCACAACCAGAATGTCGAGAAATTCGGAAACAGCCCTTATATAGACGCATTCGTCAATATACAGTGGAAAAGGGTGACAGTGTTTGTCAAGGCAGTCAACGTGAACATGGGTTGGCCGCTCAAGAAGGCAGACTATTTCAGTGCGGCGGGATATATATTGCCGCAGCGGGCTATTAAGTTCGGTATCTCATGGCCGTTCTGGACGTTTACCGGAAAGAACAGTTCAACTGGCGTTTCAGGACGTTCCGCGTCGGGAGGAAGCAGGAGCAGCTCCGGTCTGTCCGGTGGAAGATAATCCTCATCTGGAGGCATGTCTTCGGTCGGAGGAAGCAGACAAAGCGCCACAAACATTAGACGATGAATTTTACAGAAAAGACGAAAAGAAGGTTTAGAAACGTAGTAATCACTTTGACAGTCATCTGCATCACTCCTCTTTGTGAAAAGGGCAGGATGCTGAGCGGAGCACACACCACGAATCATTTTGCAGGAAAGGACATTGTCTGCGCAATCGATCTCGGAAACGACATGTACGGTGCCCAGGGCCTTGAGACAGGCCTCAACTACGAACTCCTCAGCAGATTTGCTCAGGACAACCATTGCGACATAAGGATTGTCGCCGCAGGAAAGAATGACAACTATCTCGACTCACTCCGCAACGGAAAGGTCGATCTCGTGGTAACTCACGAAAAGGACTCGCTCACATCAGGGAGCGACATGCTCAAGCCGGTCACAGACTGCGCGGTATGGGCATTCAACAGCACGGAAGAAGAGACTGCAATGCAGCTCAACAGGTGGATCAGCCACATCACTACATCCGATGACTACAATCAGATGAAGGACAAGTATTCACGTACCTATAATCCGCACAAGCGCGCGGAAAGAGGGATCAGGACTACTGTAATCAGTCCGTACGACGACCTCATCCGCAAATACGCGAAGGATCTCGGATGGGACTGGAGAATGCTCGCTTCCGTACTATATCAGGAATCAAAATTCGCCATCGGCTCACGCTCTGTCAGGGGCGCGCAGGGTCTCATGCAGGTAATGCCGTCAACGGCTGCATACTACAACATCGATGACCTCCTCGACCCGGAGCAGAACATCATAGCCGGTACAAGCCACCTCATACGACTCCAGAACATGTTCAGGAAATATGAACTGAGCGGAGAGGAACTCATAAAGTTCACGCTCGCTGCATACAATGCCGGAGAGGGCAGGATAATAGACTGCCGCAATCTCGCTGCAGCAAAGGAGATCGACAATACGAAGTGGGAAGAAGTGGTGAAGGTGATTCCTCTTATGAGAGAGGACTCCATACTTGAAGAACCGTCTGTGAAGCTTGGCAAATTCAAGGGACACGAGACCATCGACTATGTCGAAAGCGTCCTGTCACACTATGAGGCATTCTGCGAGATCTGTCCTGCGGTATAGTCTTATCTGACACGTACCGTCTCGGCAGGATCGACCTTGGAGATGAAAAGACAAGGGATAAGCAGAAGCAGCATGATTGTCGCGAAGGCCGCCACATCGGCAGCAAGTACGAGTGCAAGGTCCAGATGGACCGGTACGAAAGAGACGAAATAGTTTTCAGGATCGAGCTTGAGGATATGCGTCAGGCTCTGAACGATACAGAAGAGGATGGCTATGGCATTACCCACAGCCATCCCTTTTGCTGTAAGGACGGCTGAACTGGAAAGAAAGACCTTGGCTATCGCCCTGTCGGTCATGCCGAGAGATTTCAGAAGTCCGATTGTGGAAATGTTCTCGAAAAGCATGATCAGAAGTCCCGAAATCATATTGAATCCCGCAACTATGGTCATAAGAAGCAGAATGAAAAAGACATTGAAGTCAATCATGTCAAGCCAGCCGAACAGCTGAGGATATTCGGAAACGCTTGAAAGCGCTATCACAGAGGCTTCATCCTCCGAGGAATATGCATTTATAAGGCTGCCTACCTCTTCCGCCGCATTCCTTATTGCCTTTTCATCCTTACTGCCGGCATCCAGGATCACCTCAAGCGAGGATACCTGTCCTTCCGACCAGCCGTTAAGACGCTGGAGATCATTCAATGAGGCATATACTATCAGAGTCTCATCCGTCTCTATCATAGAATCATAGACAGACACCACATTGAACTGACGTGCCTTGACATCATTGCCGATGAAATACGACGGAAGCCTGTCTCCGGGTTCGATCCCCGCAATCCGGGCGAGACGGCGCGGTATGCTCACACCTAAGGATACGGAGTCGGTTGAAAATGAGAGTTCACCGGCAGGCATACCTTTGAAAAGTACGCCGTGTATATTGCCTTCCGAACGGACTATTCCTGCACGATATATTACAGGAACAACCTTTTCAACAACATCAACACCCTCTATATAAGGAAGATACGCCGGATCCGACTCTATCGGCCTCCCCTCATCCATCACATTGCGGTCAGGTGGGGTTATACGTATGTCTCCCGTCACTGCAGAAAGACCGTTCCTGATTTCATGCCTGAAACCCGAAGATACGGCAACAGCCACAATCATGACAAGAAAGCTTATCGCGATGCATGTCATCGCGATACTGCCCTTGAAGCGGAGACGGCGTGCTATGAAAAGCGAGGCGTCCATTATCTTGAAAGCTGTTCAAGGCGTCCCTGGGCTACAATCCTGTCCTTCTCCGGACCGTGCTCCACGAGCATCTGAAGATATTTCTTTTCAGATTTCACATTTCCCATCTTGCGTGAGGCAAGAACACTGTTCTTGATGGCCGTGTAATTGGAAGGATCCTTCTTGAGCACCTTGGAATAATGCTTCAGGGCAGACTTATAGTCATTCTTGGCCAGCATATAGTACGAGCCTATGTTGTTCTGGAAGTCAAGATAGTCAGGATATACAGAAGCAAGCTTCTGAGACAGGGCGAGGAAGGCATCCAAAGCCGCCGGAGTACCGATTGAATAGAAACTGTAGCAGTACTCCTGCATAGCCTCCTGATAGAAGTCCTGCTCAATCCTCTCATCCTCATAGGTCCACGGCCTTTCCTTCTCCCTGTCCGCAAGGTCAAGAAGATAAGCTAAGGCCATATCGGGACTTTCCTTCTCGTATGCTATATAGGCATTGGCCTTTACGAAACGGAAGTCGAGCCTATCAGGATACAGGGCTACAGCCTTGTCCATAAATCTCATCGCCTTGCCGTAGATCTCATCGTCAAAGACATTCACCTGATAATAATATACATCCTTTCCGAGACTGTCGGCAAGGGAGAGCATCGGATCCATTCCGAGATATTTCTTCTCAGGCTTTGATACCACTTCAGCTGTCTGCGCCTTGGTAAAATGATAGCTGAACCTTGCGAAAAGGTAATCGGCGCTTGTGGAATCCACCTTCGCCCAATTGTCAAGTACGGTCTCGACACCCACTCCCGCGGGGCCGAACTGTGACACGAGCAGATTATATCTCTGAATATACCTGTCTGCCGTCTGAGTCTGTCCGACGGCTGCAATGGCGGATGCCAGAGCAACGATCAATGATGCGAATCTCTTCATAAACTATCTTATATCCATTCTGATGCGCCGGCTCTGTGGATGCAGGCTGTTGCATCTGTTACCCAAATTCTTCACGAAACCGAGAGGAAGTCCTCCGTGCCGGATCAGTACATAACCTCTATCGGAGTCCGGGAGCGTTATAGCATCCCTGTGCAGATATGCCAGAGCGGTCTGACGGTCAACCTCCGCAGAAGGATAGGCATCCGGAGCCAGAGCGAGGGAAAGCGCAAGGTCGGCATCAGGCACCAGATCGCGTCCCTTCATCATACCGACAGCACACCCTGACGCAATGACATGCAGCAGAGAATCCACGACCGCCACATCCGCAGCTATGACTTCAGGCACAGCTATTATCATTTCTCCTCTCCGGCGGAAATTCATCTTACAGCTGAAAAGCCTGTCCAGGCCATCCGGCACCGCCCCTTTTACCTGATTCTGCCTGCCGGACCGGCCGTTATAAGAAAACTCTTCCGAAACCTTTACAAGGGCCGAGCAAAACTGTCCCTCCCCTTCCACAAAGCCGGGCACAAGGCTATACCCCGAGCGCGTCTTTATGACACCGCTTCCTCCGACAATATCATCTCTAAGCAGGAGATCCGCACCTAACTCTTCGGCAATCCACTCCACGTTTCCGTCATTCTCCCTCGTATTGAATGTACATGTCGAATAGATGAACAGTCCCCCCTTTCGGAGCGAAGGCCAGACATCGGCAGCAATCCTTCTCTGACGGGCCTCACATAAGGCTACATTATCCTCCGACCACTGTCTCAGAGCCTCCTCATCCTTGCGGAACATGCCTTCTCCAGAACACGGGACATCGGCAAGCACCACATCGAAAAAACCGGGAAGGGCCCCGAAGGCACTCGGGTCGTCCGATGTGACCACCACATTAGGATCCCCCCATAGAGCCATATTGTCGGCAAGGACTCCGACCCTCTGCTTCATCACTTCATTGGTCACAAGCAGGAAACGGTCACCGAATGCTTCACGCAGGGAAGCCGCCAGATCGGTTGACTTTCCTCCCGGAGCCGCACACAGGTCGAGCACCCGCACAGGACGTCCTTCCGGAATCTCTATCTTCGAAAGCATCTCACGAAAGACATGTCCCACGAACATAGAAGAAGAATCCTGCACATAATAGGCTCCGCCATGGAAATGAGGGTCGAGAGTGAATACCGGACGTTCTGAAAGTATCCTGCCGTACCTGCTCCACTCGACTGCCGTTCCGTCCTCAGGCTCCGGACACCGCTTGAAAGGATTGAGCCTCACCGAAACCGATGCCGGCTCGTCAAAAGCGGCAAAAGCGACAAGGGATCTTTCCTCCCCTATCGCTTCCGCAAGGTATCTTCTGAATTCTTCCTTTATCATATTATATATGTACGCTCCCGGCTGCGGCATCATGACCTGAAGCCGCCGGGAAACATCGAAGGGTCTATTCCCTCCGGCATACGGCCTTCGGAAACGGCCACAAGACCATCCACCACCTTGTCAAGCGCATCCTGAAGCTTCGAACCCAGGAGGGTCTTCATCATGAAGTTCAGTTCTGCATCGAGGACTATCTGGAAATCCGTCTTGTACGGATCCGACGACGGGTCGAAATGCATCTTGAGACGGAACTGGAAAGGTGCGCCGTCGTCGGCGAACTCTATCTTGGAATACGGAGTCCTGTCCATCACCTTTACGCCAATGGCAAACCCCTGCACAGTGGCATGGATGGAATCATAGTCGGCCGTCACATCCGCCTTCTTGTCCTCCGGAAGGAGCTGCACGAAGTTGCGCATGTCCGTAAAGCCCATATAGAGTTCGTAAGGCGCCTTCGAAACGGTCGCCCTCTTGCTTTTGATTTCAACTGCCATCCTTACTTTCCCCATGTAGAAGGAGCGATGCGCCACTCCTTAAGAACCTCGATGTCCGACTCCTTTATATATCCTGTCTCATGAGCCACCTCGACCAGAGTGTTGTAGTTGGTGAGGGTAGTAAGCTCGACATTCGCATCCTCGAAGGCCTTGCGTGCCTGAGGGAAGCCGTATGAGAATATGGCTACCATACCCATGACATCGGCACCGGCATTCACGAGGGCATTCTTGGCAGCGAGGCTGCTCATTCCAGTAGAAATGAGGTCTTCGATGATCACGACCTTCTTTCCCCTCTCAAGGATACCTTCGATCTGAGAGCCTGTACCATGATCCTTCGGCTTAGGCCTCACATAGCAGAAAGGCTTTCCGAGGAAATGGGCCACGAGGTATCCGTGCGCAATCGCGCCTGTGGCCACGCCCGCGATGACCTCCACGTCAGGATACTGCTTCTTGACTATGTCTGCCATCCACCTGCATACATTCTCACGTACCTCAGGGAATGAGAGGATCCTTCTGTTATCGCAATAGATAGGTGATAACCACCCCGATGCCCATGTAAAAGGCTGGTCCGGTCTCAACATGACTGCCTTCATGTCCATAAGTGACTTGGCAACTGCTTTCTCAACTGATTCCATTATTATAATTTTTAATTGTTTTTCCACTCATCCGCCTTATATTTGCAGATGCAAACCGCATGCTGCAAGGCTAAACATGCAAAGTTAATAAAAAATAAAGTCAAATGCGCAAGGTATTCTTCGAAAAGCGATGTATTATAATATGTAACCCTGGAGATCCCGCCCTCTCTGACCCTAACGCAGTGATGTTCAGGCCGGGAGACAATCTCGACATCCATACTCTGATAGGAATGGTAGAGAGTTCCGATTCATTGTCACGGACATGCATACCTACGGATGACATAGAGGACACCTACAGGCGCATCTGTGCGGACTTCACAGAAGTCAATGCGGGCGGAGGACTCGTATCCAACCGCCGTGGCGACTTCCTTCTCATAAGCAGGAACGGTCTCTGGGACCTTCCGAAGGGGCATCAGGATCCCGGAGAGGACATTTCAGTCACGGCCCTTCGCGAAGTACAGGAAGAGACCGGCATAGAAGCCCTCGAACTCAAGGAGCTGCTCTGCATCACCGACCACTGCTACAGACGTGACGGCAGGTGGCATCTCAAGCACACCTGGTGGTACAGCATGGTCTATACCGACCCTACCGACCTCACACCTCAGCGCGAAGAGGACATTGCAAAGGCTGCATGGGTGGCAAAATCAAGCCTTCCTCCCTTCCTCACGAACACCTATCCATCTATAATAGAAGTATTCAGAGCGGCCAAAGTGTGATTTTTCAGAAAATTTCACCATTACGTGAAACAATTTCCCCGAAAAACCGTATAATATTATGTATTTTGCAGTCTAATTTGCGGTTAAATATATTTTTATGAAACTTTCACAATTCCAGTTCAGCCTCCCGGCTGAGAAGATCGCCACAGAGCCGCCGAGATGGCGCGACGAGTGCAAGCTCATGGTACTCCACAAGTCAACAGGCGAAATCGAGCACAAGCTCTTTAAAGACATCATAGACTATTTCGGAAAAGGTGACACATTCGTGCTCAACGACACAAAGGTATTCCCTGCAAGACTTTACGGAAACAAGGAAAAGACCGGAGCCGACATAGAGGTATTCCTTCTCAGGGAGCTCAACCGTGAGCAGAGACTCTGGGATGTGATCGTCGATCCCGCAAGGAAGATCCGTATCGGCAACAAGCTTTATTTCGGAGAGGATGAGAGCCTTGTGGCAGAAGTAATCGACAACACCACTTCAAGAGGGCGCACCCTCCGCTTCCTCTATGACGGAAGCTATGAGGATTTCAAGTCAACTCTCTTCGGACTCGGACAGACTCCCGTACCGGACTGGGTGAAGAAGGAAGTGACTCCTGAGGACGAGGAGAATTTCCAGACCATCTTCGCAAGACATGAGGGAGCTGTTTCCGCTCCTGCAGCCGGTCTCCACTTCAGCCGGGAGCTCTTCAACAGAATGATACTCAAGGACATCAATAAGGCTTTCATCACCCTGCACATGGGCATAGGCCATTTCAGGGAAGTGGATGTGGAAGATCTCTCCAAGCATAAGATGGACTCGGAGAGGCTCATCATCACCGAAGAGGCGGCCGAACTCATCAACAAGACCAAAAGAGAAGGGCACAAGGTACTTGCGGTGGGCATAACCACCATAAGGGGTCTCGAGACATACGTGACCACCAACGATGAAGTGAATCCATACGACGCATGGACCAACAAGTTCATCTTCCCTCCTTACAGGTTCGCGATTCCGAACGCCATAGTATCCAACTTCCACCGTCCGGGCTCTACGATGCTCATGTCGGTTGCGGCATTCGGAGGATATGAGAATGTGATGAAGGCCTACAGGACAGCTCTTGAACAGGACTACAAGTTCGGTCCGTACGGCGATGCCCTGCTCATAATCTGATGAATTTCGTCACAAAATCGCTGTGACGAAATGACTCCGACCATAAAAAAAGTTGAAAAACATTAAAATTCGGAAACATTTCGATAAAAAAAGAGAAAAACCGGTTCCCTGCGCATGGCGGGAAACCGGTTTTCGTTTTACTTTGCCCTTGTGTTAAAGACGACAGCGACATGGACATCACAAGGGAAAAGGCGTGCCTCTGCGCGCTGAACAGGATTTTCGGATTCGAGCCAAAGACAGGGCTTGCACTCATCGGACACTTCGGATGCGCTTCCGGGATATTCGGATCGGACAGCAAGGAGCTTGAGGCATTACTCGGACCATATTCCAGATTCAGGAAGGACATCACGGAACAGAAAGTCGAAGAGGCCGCCGATGAACTCGAGAGTCTGAAAGGCAAGGGCATCAGATTCACAGGATGGTGTGAAGACGGATACCCGGAACTTCTCAAGGAATGTGCGGATGCTCCCGTAGGACTATATATAAGAAGTGCAACGCCTGACAGCCGGCTATGGCAGAAGAGAAGAATATCGGTAGTCGGGACCCGGGACATCTCTCCATACGGCAGGGAATGGTGCACACGCATCGTCAGGCAGTTTGCAGAAACAGCCGAGAAGCCGGCTGTCATCAGCGGCCTCGCCATCGGAATAGACATCTGTGCCCACCGTACAGCGCTCGATGCGGGCCTTCCGACCATAGCAGTAATGGCCACGGGTCCCGAGACCGTATATCCCGTCAGGCACACCGACTTCGCCGAAAGAATGGCCGCGACTCCGGGATGCGCCCTCGTAACTGATTATCCACCGGGGACAGTCCCGCTTGCGGTGAACTTCCTCAGGCGGAACAGAATAATCGCGGGACTGAGCGAAGCCACTCTTCTGATAGAATCAAAAATCAGGGGCGGAGGAATGATGACAGCCAACCTTGCATTCTCTTACGGGAGGGAAGTCTATGCGGTTCCCGGACGAATAGACGACATCTGCTCCCAGGGTTGCAACCGTCTGATAGGAAACAAGGTGGCGGAAGCAGTCACAGGAGGCGAAGAGCTTATGAAAAGCCTCAGGATGAAGAATCCTTTCCGCAGCCGGAAGGCATCCTGGACCGAATGCATAAGATCCGTCTATGGAGGACGCATGGGGGCGGAACAGACGGAGGCGATGGTCAAGGTACTGACATGCATAAAGAAAAACAGAGGGGTGACGCTCGAAGAACTTGCAGAAGCCTGCGGCATGACATACAGCCGCACATGTCAGATCACCGGCCTGCTCGAATCCGACGGCTTCATTACAGTTGACATTCTCCAAAGATGCAGCATAAATGCCAATAAACAGATGAATCTGTCAGAATAATTCCGTAAATTTGCGGGATATGCAGCCATTGGAATACATAGACACTCACGCTCATCTTTACGACGAGGCATTCCTCGGTGAAGAAGATGAAGCCATTACCCGTGCCCGTGAGGCAGGTGTGACAAGAATAATATTTCCGGACATCGACTCTCAGACAAGAGAAACGATGTTTGCCGTAGCAGACAGGCACAAAGGCACTGTATTCCCATGCCTCGGCCTCCATCCCACATCCGTAGGCGCAGACTGGCAGGACGAAATGTCAAGGCTCGAGAAACACCTTGACCGGAAGATATGGGCGATAGGAGAAATCGGCATGGACTGCTACTGGTCAAAGGAATTCGTCAAGGAGCAGCAGGAAGTCCTCAGGATACAGTTAGAGATGGCAGACAGGCTCTCCCTGCCGGTCATCATCCACTCCAGAGAATCCACAGAACTTATACTTAATGTATTGCGGGACTGCCGCCACCTTTCGCTCAGAGGCGTGTTCCATGCCTACAGCGGCAGTGCAGAGACCTGGCGCGAGATAGACAGGCTCGGTGACTGGTATGTCGGGATCGGAGGAGTGCTTACATATAAGAAGGCATCTATCGCCGAGACAGTCAAGTCCATCCCTCCCGAAAGAATACTTCTCGAGACAGACTCCCCTTACCTGACGCCGGTGCCGTTCAGGGGGAAAAGGAACGAAAGCAGCTATATCCCTCATATAGCCGGAAGATTAGCCGGACTCACGGGAAGATCTCTTGAAGAGATTGCCGCAGCGACCACTGAAAACGCAGAAAAACTGTTCAATATATGACAGCAGCAGACAAATCATCGATACTTCTGATATACACCGGAGGTACGATAGGCATGAAAGAGGATCCGACAGTACAGGCCCTCAGACCCTTCGATTTCAGTCAGATACTCGAAGAAGTCCCCGAACTCGGGAAATTCGCCTGCAGGATTGATTCGCACACATTCGACCCTCTGATCGACTCTTCTGACGTAGAGCCTTCATTCTGGGTGGAACTCGTCGGACTGATCGAGGAAAAATACGATGAATACGACGGATTCGTCATCCTGCACGGCACGGACACAATGGCATATTCGGCTTCGGCACTGAGTTTCATGATCGAAGGCCTCACCAAACCTGTCATATTCACAGGCAGCCAGCTTCCGATAGGGGCGCCCCGCACAGACGGCAAGGAGAACCTGATCTCATCCGTGGAAATAGCCTCAGGAAAGGACAGCGAAGGACATGCACTCGTACCTGAAGTATGCATCTGCTTCGACAACGTGCTGATCAGAGGAAACAGGGCCACCAAGATAAACTCAGACAACTTCAGGGCATTCCGCTCCGACAATCTGCCTCCGCTGGCAGAGGCCGGGATCAACATAAGATACAACACGTCGCTGATCCGGAAACCCGAAGCATGGGACACCCGCCCCATATTCCACAAGACCCTTGACACCAGGGTCTCCATCCTGAAGATACACCCCGGCATCACCCCTATAGTTGTCAGAAACATCCTGTGCGGAGAAGGGGCTCGGGCCGTCATAATAGAGACCTACGGAGCCGGGAACGCCCCTTCAAAGGAATGGTTCCTGTCCATAGTCAAGGAGGCCTCAGCTATGGGAAAGATCCTCCTCAACATAACTCAATGTCAGGCAGGAAGCGTAAACATGGACATCTATGCCACCGGCAAGAGCCTGAAGGAGGCCGGGGTCATCAACGGTCATGACAGTACCACCGAAAGCGCCCTCGGCAAATTGTTCTTCTTACTGGGTGAAAGTCAGGAGAATGAGTTTGTCAAAGCGCGTCTCGGCGAAAACCTGAGGGGCGAAATATCAAAATAATTATTGCCGATTGAAAATTAATTGCTAAATTGCACCGGATTTTGGGTGTGGTGTGCAATGACCGCAACAAAGCAGGAATATTAACTAATAACAATTCAATAACTTCAAATTAACTAAAAACACAAAAAATGAAAAAAATTTTCATGTTTTTGGCAGTAATGGGCGTTATGGCCTTTTCTGCACAGAACGCAGTAGCTCAGGACGAGCAGGCTGCTGAACCTACAGCAACAGAGGTTGCAGCTCCAGCTGCTGAGGAGACTATGGACGGACCTGAGGAAGTGCCTATGCACCAGGCCCTCAAGACAAAGTTCATCGAAGGTGGTGCCGGCTTCATGG
>CAYXMV010000050.1:0-14260 GCA_964466235.1 uncultured Muribaculaceae bacterium
GACATGCTCGGATATTTCATCGAGTATGGCCATGATATGGGCATGAAGGTCTTCGGCTCCCTCAATGTCTTTGCCGGTGGACATAACTATTTCGACCGTGGAGTGGTGTATATGGACAAGGCCGCATGGCAGTCCATCTGCTACCATAAGGGCAAGCTCACTCCGATTTCGGAGATCAAGACCAACTACAACTGCATGATGAACCCTTCGAATCCGGAGGTTCAGGAATATCAGATCGGAATCCTCAAGGAGTTCGCCCGCAAATACCCTGAAGTTGACGGACTTATCTTCGACCGTGTACGTTACGACGGCATCACGGCTGACTTCAGCGAACTTTCCAGGAAGCAGTTTGAGGAATATACCGGACTGACAGTGGAGAATTTCCCTGAGGATATCCTCAGCTGGTACGACGAGAACGGAGATCTCAGAGAGAACTGGGTTCTCGGGAAGCACGCAAAGAAGTGGATAGAGTGGCGTGCAGGCGTGATTCACGACTTTGTCGTGAAGGCTCACACCGCTCTTAAGGAGATAAATCCGGATCTTATCATCGGAGACTATACAGGCGCATGGTATCCGACCTACTGGCAGCTTGGAGTGAACTGGGCAAGCCGTGAGTACGATCCTTATCAGGTGCCGCAGTATCAGTCATGGGCAACTGAAGACTACCACAAGACAGGCTACGCAGAGCAGCTTGACGTATATATGACAGGCCTTTATTACACGCTTATAACAAAGGACGATGTTGACAAGGCTACCGGTGTCGTAGGCCAGCGCAGCGAAGCCGGTATGGACAACAGCCTTACGTACTGCTACAGTGTGGAAGGTGGTGCAGAGATAGCAAGGAACATCACGAAGGGCGTCGTCCCTGTAATCGGCTCGATCTATGTCGAGCAGTACCTCGGCGACTTCACACCGTTCCGTCCTGCAGTGGAGCAGGCACTCAAGAGCACTGACGGCGTAATGATCTTCGACATCGTGCATCTCAACAAGCACAAGCTCTGGGACGAGCTTGAAGCAGCGATGAAGGCTGCTGAATCAAAATGAACCAACTAACTAATTATATAAACTAATGAAAGCGATTTACAAGAATCTGCTTGTCGCGTTAATCTTCCTCTTGGGGGGGGCAGCTTATGTAACGGCTCAGCCGACCCTCAAAGGTAAGGTGGTTGACGCACAGGGACAGCCGCTCCCAGGCGTGGCTGTCATGGTCGTGGGTACCACCAACGGTACTTTGACCGACGATGCCGGAAACTATAGCCTATCCGGTATTAAGGAAGGACAGACAGTACTTTTTACCAGTCTCGGTTTTGTTGACCAGACTTTTGACTGTGATGGTTCCCTTTCAAAACTTGACGTGACAATGGGCGAGGACGCCAATCTCCTCGAAGAAACTATTGTTGTGGGTTATGGCGTCCAGAAGAAGTCCTCGATGACATCTGCCGTCTCGGCAATGAAGGGTGACGAACTCCTCAAGGCTCCGGCTACGAATGTTTCGCAGCTTCTTGCCGGTAAGCTGTCCGGAGTATCTTCCGTTCAGGAGTCCGGTGAACCGGGTCTTGACCAGGCATCCCTCCGTATCCGTGGTGCACAGTATGGTGCAAAGTATGTCGTTGACGGTTTCCCGGTGGATGACATCAACGATATTGACCCATACGACATCGAGAGTATTTCTGTCCTCAAGGACGGTGCTTCTGCCGCAGTTTACGGTCTTCAGGCCGCCAACGGTATCATCATCATCACCACGAAGAAGGGTCAGGCAGGTAAGCCGAAGATCACTTATAATGCAACCTTCGGAGCCTCGATGAACGCGAACTTCCCTGAGTTCATGGACGGTCCTCAGTTCGCATACTACTACAATGTTGCGGACATGATGGATAAACTTGCCAGCGGGGCGATCGCGAGCGAATCGGAATATGTTCCGGTCTTTACGCAGGAGCAGGTTGAGCTGATGATGAATGGTGACCCGACTGACGGCTGGGATAATGTGAACTATATCGACCTTGTTTTTGGCACGGGTTTCACCCAAAAGCACAACATTACAGTGCAGGGAGGTAGTGACAAATCAAAGTATTTCGCTTCCTTCGGTTATCTCGGTCAGGATGGTAATATCGACAATTTCAGCTATAACAGATATAATGTCCGTACAAACCTTGAGTCTCAGCTGGCCAAGAACTTCAAGTTCACAATGGGACTTTCAGGAGTATTCTCAAACCGTCAGACTCCAGGCTACGCTGCCGGTGGTACAGATGCCAACTCTTATCTTGGTGAGACAGGATGGCTTTCCATTGCCAGCCAGACGATCATCATGCATCCGTATCTGCCAGAGACATATAACGGAATGTACACTTCGACATTGAAGAAGAATACATCCCTTCCGCAGTCTCCTCTTGCTGCGATTTACGAATCAGGATTCAAGAAGACACGTGGAATCGATGTGTCTGCCAACGCAACACTTTCGTATGATTTCCCTTGGGTAAAAGGTCTCCAGGTAAAGGTTTCAGGTGCGTTTGACTATGGCGCGTCCATGAACAAGAATCTCAACACCCCATATTCCACAATGGCTTATGTCGATGGTCTGTGGGTGGAGAAGGCTGACCCTCGCGGAACAGCTAACGGAGTGAATCTTGGAGAGGGTACTTCATATTATCAGAGAATGACAGGACAGGCCGGCATCACATACAGCAATACTTTCGATAAGCATTATATTGATCTCCTTGCTCTTGCAGAAATCAATGACTACAGGTCGAATGCTCATTCTGCATATGCAAAGCTACTCCCATTTGCATCGCTTCCGGAATTAAGCTACGGACAGCCTACGGATTCTCCTATCTCAGGTTCAAGCGATGCATCCCGTTCTGCCGGTTATGTGTTCCGCGCAAGATACAACTGGGATGAAAGATACCTTGCTGAGTTTACAGGCCGTTATGACGGTTCGTATAAGTTTGCCGGCATGCGTGAAACACGATGGGGATTCTTCCCGTCTGCTTCGGTGGCATGGAACATATCCAAGGAGCCTTGGATGGCCGATTTCTCAGCACTTGATGACTTCAAGTTGCGTGGTTCCGTAGCCCTTCTCGGTAATGACGTTGCGACAAGTGCATACATGTTCGCCAACAATTATTCAAAGTATGATTATCAGGTGATATATGCAGACGGATCAGTGAATCCTGCGTACAAGGATTCAGGTATTGCCAACACAGACCTCACATGGGAAAAGAATCTTTCATATAATGTGGGATTCGACCTCAGTTTCTGGAAAGGCAAGCTTGCCATGGAAGTGGACGGATTCTACAATTACGTATATGACATGCTGACTGCCCAGTCATCAGGCTACCCTTCATCTATGGGAGGTTATTATATGGCTTGGATCAATCATAATGCGTACGATACCAAGGGTATTGATGTGATGGTTTCTCACAGAAATCACTTCATGCTTGGAGGAAAGCCGTTCCAGTATGGAATCAGTGCCACTGTCACATATGCAAGAAGCCGCTGGATTATCTATCAGGACGAGCCGAACACTCCTGACAATCAGAAAGTAGTAGGTACTCCTCTTGGGTCTATCATGGCATGGACAGCAGACGGCTTGTACAAGAGCGAAGAGGAAATCGACAATTCTGCATGGTATGGTTCACGCCCTTGTGTGGGAGATATCAAGTATGTTGATATCAATGGTGACGGAAAGATCGATTGGAGCGATAGAGGAAGGGTCGGCCGTACGAACCGCCCGGAACTCACGTACGGTCTCAATCTTGACTTCGCGTGGAACGGAATTGATTTCAATGCACAGTTCACCGGTGGTGCACTTTTCGATGTCTCGCTTACAGGTACCTACTACAACTACATGGATGACAATACTGTATGGACTCAGACATTCAAGGAAGGCGCGAACTCGCCATTGTTCCTGGTGGAGAATGCATACAGCATCTATAATACTGACGGTACATTCCCTCGTATAACTCTCGGAACACCGGGGCACGGAGGAGACAATGGCCTTGCTTCGACATTCTGGCTCCGTGACGGAACATATATCCGTCTCAAGACAGCGCAGCTCGGATATACATTCCCGTCAAAGCTGACAAGCCGCATCAACATCGAGGCACTCAGATTATTTGTAGAGGGACAGAACCTGTTCACTATCGACGGACTTCCAGAGGGTATCGACCCTGAGTCTCCGGGAGTGAACAACGGTTACTACCCTCAGCAGCGTCTTGTCATGGGTGGAGTTACGATTACTTTCTAAACAGACATGAAAATGAAAACAATATATAAGGCTATTATTTCAATCGTGATGGCATTGGGCTTATTCTCATGTACATCATACCTTGACATGACTCCGACAGACAGGGTCAGCGACAAGGTCATGTGGGAGTCGACCGCCAATGCCGAATACCATGTGAACTATCTCTATACATATGTTTATGATGTTCTGATGGGGCAGAGCATCGCAGGTGAGACCGAGGCATATACGGATATGCTTAAGTATGGTTCTTATAACTATAATTCAAGGGCTTTCATACCGAGCGAGCTTTCATATGGTCTGGCTACCACTTTGACGGTATCTTATGTTACGGCATATCTCGGCACATGGAGTTCATGGTATCAGGGTATCATGAAGACCAACAATGCAATTGCCTGTCTCCATAAATATGGTCAGATGTCGGATGAGGATAAGGTGCGGCTTGAGGCTGAACTCAGATTCATCCGCGCGTACCTTTATTTTGACCTTGTAAAGAGATATAAGGATATAATCCTCTATGATGAGGACATGACAGCATATACTAAAGACAAGAAAATCAGCACAGAGGATGAGGGCTGGGACTTCATTCAGACCGACCTTGAATTTGCGGCTGCAAATCTTCCTGACAAGGCATCAGCAAAAGGAAGGATTGACAAAGGCATGGCTTGGGGATTAATGTCCCGTGCAATGCTTTATGCCGAGCGTTGGGAGCTTGTCAAGACAGCTGCTGAAAATGTTGCGAGCCTCGGGTATTCTCTTGAAGCGAATTATGCCGATGCAATTAACAAGGACACTTCGGCAGGAAATGTCGAGGCAATCCTTCAGTATCATTTTGACAGAGCCAATAATGTAACGCATTCTTATGACTTCTATTATACCCCTGGCGGAGACTATTCCATTTATGGTGAAGCCGGTGGCGGTTATGGTACCCCTACTCAGGAAATGGTAGAGTCGTACGAATATGCGACTGGCGGTTTCCCGGATTGGACAGAGTGGCACGGTACAACCACCAGTACGCCACCATACTCGGAACTGGAACCTCGTTTCCATGCTACCATCCTTTATAACGGGGCGGAATGGAAGGATCGAGTGATAGAGCCTTTTGTCGGAGGTTCTGATGGCTGGTGTCAGTGGAATGTGGATCGTGAACCTCAGGGACGCACCACCACGGGATATTATCTTCGTAAGATGGTTGACGAGGGACATGATGTGATTGCATTGTCCGGAAGCACGCAGCCTTTGAGTGTACTTCGTTATGCCGAGGTTCTGCTCAACAAGGCTGAGGCATGTTATCATCTGGATGATATATCGGGCGCGAATGCTGCTGTCAAGGCGATAAGGGAGCGTGTGGGACTCACCTATACGGACAAGTCCGGTTCCGCTCTGTGGTCTGCAATCCGTCAGGAGCGTAAGGTGGAACTCGCGTATGAGGGGCTCTGGTATTGGGATCTCCGCCGTTGGGGTGTGGCTCATAAGGCTTATCCTGAAGGACTTACAGGCTATCAGCAGCATGGACTCAAGATTGAAGATAATGGCGATGGCACATTTACATACACATATGTGTCTGTTGATGACCAGGACAGAAATTTCCTTGAGAAGATGTACCGCTTCCCAATGCCGACAAGTGAGCTTGATAATAATGCTGATGTGGAGCAGTATCCGGAGTGGAAATAATAACAATTGAAAAGAATATGAAGAAGATATACTATCTGATTTTTGCAGTTGCTCTTGCTGCATTTGCTTCTTGTCAGAAGCCGCAGTATATTCCGCCTACAGCGGATCGTCAGGGTATTACCAGTCTGACTGCTTATTTCACTACTGGAAAATATGTGGATCAGCAGCTTGCTAAACTGACTGTGACTGACGAGACTATGGACTATTATGTCATCGAGATCCCTTACTACTTCCCGGAGGAAACCGAAGATCCGACCACCATATATATGTCCAGCTTGAGAATCAGGGCGGAACTTGCCGCTAACTGCAAGATTGATCCGCCTCTGACTGTTCTCGACCTCAATCAGGAGAACAAGTTCACATTTACGGACAATAAAGGTGAGAGCCGCCCTATCGTAATCACAGGTAAACGAACCAAATTCAGAAGAACAGACCTGATGTCATTCAATGTCATAGGAACTTTCGGCTGTGAAGGTTTTGTTGATAATGACGCGCGTAAGGTTTACCTTTTCACAAACGATGACCTTTCAGGATACACTGCAGAGGCAGAGGCTTGTGTTCATGCATCTATCAAGAACCCTGAGGAATTAGCTAAACCAAAGGATTATAATCAGCCTCAGACAATCACTGTTGTCGCTCATGACGGAGTGACAGAGACAGAATATACCATCACAAAGGAAGCGCCTTCAAAGATTCCGTATGGTTTCAACGCTGAATCTGCCAAGGAACTGTTCACTGTGAATCCTGCTAACTTAGGTTTCCCTGTATATACAGAGGCCATTAATCCTTCAGTAGCCGTGCTTGAAAGCAAGCTTGTGGTATCTTTTGGTAACGGTACATCTCCAAAATACCTGAATGGAATAACAGGTGTTCTTGAAGGTGAATTGAATCTTGGTGCAGCTGTAGCCGACGGTATGACGAGTGATGAGGCCGGAAATCTGATTCTTACAAACAAGGCAGGCCGTGATGAGGTGGTTAATATCTATACCACCAATTCTCTCACCGCTGCTCCGGTGCTGTTCTATTCTTTCACAAATGAAACTGCTTTTGCTGCAGGTAATGTGGTAAGAGTGATCGGAGATATCAGGTCGGACGCGCAGATGATCCTGACACACGAAGGCGTATCAGGCGTTACAACAAGCAACACAGTGACACAGCTCGTGATCCGAGGTGGAGAAGTCGTGGAACACAATTTGGTGGATTATAGCTCTGCATATCCTGGATGGGGAGAGACTGCAACTCATTATGCAAAGGTAACCCCGGTATCTGTTAATCCTACAGATGGCGTTATGATTTCAAGTTATAGCAACAGTGTGTCAATCGGTGATGATTCGCATTACTTCCTGTATTATATCAATTCGAATATGAATACATCACAGAAGGATCTGTTTGATGTTGATTATTGCAACTGGGGTAAGAATCCGAACTCAATGGATGCAAAGGTCTATAACAACGCTACTTATCTGGCTCATTTCATCACCTCGCAGTTCCCGGCATGGGGACAGTGGCCGGGATTGTATATCTATGACATTACAACTCCGTCGATGATAAAGGCTTCAGAGCCGGTTCTCATGAACTCACAGCTGACCCAATACAACGAGACTAATGCAGAGGCATCAAATGCGTCAGGTGATGTTGTGATGGCTCAGTCTGCTGATGGCTTCAAGCTTTTCGTGTACTACTTCGACCACTATGCTCAGGCTATCGGTGGATATTCGGTAAACTGTATCGAGATGTAGTCGAATGATGATTCTGATTATATCATTAATGCTTCTGTCCGGACTCATCGGGTGTTCGAATACATCCGATGAACTCCGTGACTGGCCTTGGCAGGATGCTGGTGCAGGGAATCCGGAATCGGACGATTCTCAGCTACCTGTTGAGGATGCGACCCTGGACAGGTGGTCAGAGGTCAGTTCTGAGTTTGGGATATTGCCGGAGTACATCAAGGTGTACAAGGCGCCTGAGACACTTCAGGGGAAGGAAGCGGTCGCTTATATTGCGGTTGCGGACATGTCATCTGCACAGTGGGATATATGGAGCATCAATGATGTAAATATGGAAGGTACCGATGATGCATTCAAGACACCGAATACTGTTTTCAATGAGTCGGGTTGGCCAGTTGTCATCAATGCTGGTTTCTTCTATGCATATGGGGGCAAGAACTATTCTTCAAGTCTTGCCGTCAGAAATTCTGAAGTCCTTGCATATAATATCAATTATGCATCAGAGGATTGGGTGACTATGTATTACCCGACCCGTGCGGTTTTTCTTGAATCCGAGTCCGGAGATTTTGATGCCTGCTGGACGTACAGGACATGGGATAATCACTATATGTATCCTTCTCCTGCTGACAACACGTGGGAGGCAAAACCTGCAAAGCAGCCGTCTGCTTCTTACCCTGAAGGTGCAGAGGAATTTGCAGCAAAGACGGCTATAGGTGGTGGGCCGCTCCTTATCGATGGCGGAAAGTTCATGAATACTTATGTGCAGGAACTCTTTAACGGCACTTCCGGCATAGGTCCTGACAGCAATCAGCCGCGTACTGCCATCGGTGTGACATCGGATGGTAGGATGATTTTGTTTGTCTGCGAGGGGCGTGAGATGACAGAGGGAGTCCTGGGTCTTACTACCGCAGATGTGGCGGAAGTTCTTCTTGATTTAGGGTGCGTCGAGGCTATAAATCTGGATGGAGGCGGGTCAAGCTGCATGTTGGTAAATGGTAAGGAGACAATTAAAGTCTCAGACGGTTCACAGAGGGCTGTGGCCAGTACAGTAATGATAAAGTAGAATGAAGAAAATAAGAATAATATTTTTTATACTATCGCTTGTGGCTTTTGTTGCTTGTGATACGCCGGATGACGGTTACATCTGGAATGATAATTGGGTCAATCAGGGAACTTCTGATACTGACGGTGAACAGAACCATATACCGGACGAAGAACTTGAGCCGGATGATTCCAATGTTGGGGAGAATACGAACCCGGAAGTCAAGGACGCCAAGGCTCGTCTCGTCTGGATTGATGCGGCGGCCAATTTCAAGGATTATGCAAACAGCGAGAAGAATATTGCTGATGATATGGCTCGTCTTAAGGAGACAGGCTTTACAGGTGTAATCGTTGAAGTCCGTCCGACCACTGCAGGAGTCCTTTTTAAATCCGATGTCGAGGGGCCTGTAACCAAAGTCGATGCTTGGGTCACGGGTGCTTACAAGTGGCTTCAGAGGACTGCTGATTTTGATTACCTACAGGCATTCATAGATGCTGGTAAGGATGTGGGACTTGATGTTTATGCTGCCATAAACACAATGGTCGGTGGAAAGCAATGCCCTTACGGACTTGGTTCGAACGGCCCTCTTTTCGATGGTTCTGCGAAGAAGGAGTGGGCGAGTGTTGTCAATACAGCAGACGGATTGGTCAGCTGTATGGACATGGGGGATGGTACCAAATTCCTCAATCCTGCTGATGATGAAGTGGTGGAGTATCTCCTCGGTATTCTTGAAGACCTCGCTTCATACGAAGTCTCGGGTATTATCCTCGACCGTTGCCGATATGATGATTTTGATCTTCAAAGTGATTTTTCAGAAGTGTCTCGCAAGAAGTTCGAGGAGTATATCGGTGTGGCTGTCGAGAACTGGCCGGGGGATGTGTTTGCAGCGGGTGCAGATCAACTCAGCAGTCCGGTGACGCAGATGCAGGTCAAATGGATGGAGTTCCGTGCAAAGAATATCCATGATTTTATAGAAAAGGCATCAGACAGGGTGCACTCGGTCAACCCAGACATCCGTTTTGGTGCATATGTGGGCGCGTGGTATTCAAGCTACTATTATTCAGGAGTCAACTGGGCAAGTCCGAAATATGGTGCTAATAATGTATATAGCTGGGCAACGGCCGACTATACGAAATATGGATATGCTGATCATTGTGATATAATGATTATCGGAGCATACGCTTCGACAAAATCAATTTATGGAACAGGGGAATGGACCATGCAGGGATTCTGCAAAAGGGCGCAGACCATATTTTCCGGAGATGTGCCGTTCATCGGAGGACCTGACATCGGAAACTCTACTGGTTTCACTGAAGGTGGTCAAGGAGCTCTGATGCCCGATATAGTGGATGCCTGCATCAACGCCTCCACAGAAGGCATGTTCTTCTTCGATCTCTGCCATATCAAGATGTATGATTATTGGGATGATATAAAGAAAGCGTTCGACCAATATCTGGAGTCGTTATAATGCCATTTCGAGCTTTTCGAGAAATCTAAACATTTATATACTTTTAACTAACCCAATTAAATTATTATTATGAAAAAAATTGCTTTGTTCCTGATGGCAGCTTTTGCTGTTATCGCGTGTGAGGAAGAATTTGTTCCTCATCTTGATTTCCCTCCTACTGAGGTGACAATCCCTGCAGCAGGTACTGAGAACCTTGCAGAGCCTGTTACCGTTAATTTCACTGCAAATGCAGCGTGGACTGCAACTCTCGTTGGTGAGGGTGTTACAGAGTGGCTCTCAATCTCTCCTAAGTCCGGTGAGGCGGGTGAAGCTTCAATCAAGCTTGATGCTGTCGCAAATACAACTAAGGAGAATCGCACAGCTACTATTGAAATTACGGTAGAAGGTCTTGAGCCATCTCTTGTTGTAGTTACTCAGATTCAGAAGAACGCCATCGATGTTAACGCAAATGATGCTTACACTGTATCTTTCAAGGGCGGTTCTGTAGAGGTAGAAGTTGGTTACAATGTTGACTATACTTATGATGTGGTTTATGCAGAGGGTGTTGATCCTTGGCTTGCTCAGACAAAGGCATATGCAACAGATAAACTTGTCTTTACTGCTGCAGCACAGGCAGCTAATGCTGCAGCCAGAACTGCTACTCTCTATGTTTACAGCGAACTCGGAGTTGTAAAGGCTATTGCAATCACTCAGGAGGCATGGAGCCCTATCATCTGGACTAAGTCACTCTCTGAGATGGGTGCTACTGCAGGTCGTGTAGGTGTTGCGGCCGTTGGAGACAAGGTTTATTTCACCGCTAATGGTGAACTCTTTTGCGCTGACGAGGCTACCGGCGAAAATGTTCAGAAGCTAACTCTCCCTAATGAGTTTGTTGCAGGTGGCGTGCATGCTGATGATGCAGGACATCTTTTGGTTTCAGGACCGGATCGTGCTTGGAGTGCAGGTCAGCTTCAGTTGTTCAGGGTTAATGCTGATGGAACTTATGTAAATCTTGTTGACTATAACTCTGCAAACTTCTATTGCACTGAGATGGGTAACTTCCGCGTGAAGGGTGACCTCACCAAGAACGCTCTCATTACTGCTTATGTATGTGCTGGTTCTGGTTGGGGTCTTGTTTGGGAAGTCAAGGATGGTGTTGTTGAGGCTCTTCCTTATGTAACTCTCGGTGACGGTTCATGGGATGCTTCAACAGGTGTTGTCGCTCCAGCAGGATCTTCATTTGCTGACGGTCTCTTCTCAATCACTTACGGCTCGCCTTGGGCATATAACCTCTACTACTATGATGGTGCCGAGTGGGCTATGACTTGGGAGTCACCTGCAACATGGATGGAGAACTTCAACTGTATCTCTACGGCTGAAGTAGGCGGTAAGAAGTACCTTGCTCTTACAATGTCTTGCCATTTTGATTACGACTATACTGATATCGTTGTTCTCGATGTGACTGATCCTAAGGCAGCAACGCAGCTGTACAGCGTTCAGGTAAAATACTATACCCAAAATACAGCCGGTCTGACTTACTCGGATGTATATGTGAAGGCTGAAGACGGAGCACTTGCTGCTTATGTCATCGATCCATGGATGGATACTGTTGAGAAGTACCTCTTCCCGCTTAACTAATCATTAAAACCTGAACCATGCAGCCGGGGCTGCTCTCCGGCTGCATTAACAATATAAAATAAAATTATCATGGATTTCAAGAAACTGGCATCACAGTACAAGAGTGAACTTTTGGATAGCGTCCTTCCTTTCTGGCTCGAAAAATCTCAGGACAAGGAATTCGGCGGCTATTTCAGTTGTCTTGACCGTGATGGAAGTGTCTTTGATACCGACAAGTTCATCTGGCTTCAAGGCCGTGAGGTGTGGATGTTCGCCATGCTTTACAACAAGGTCGGGAAGAATCAGCAGTGGCTTGACTGCGCAGTGCAGGGTGCGGAGTTTCTGAAGAAATATGGTCATGACGGCAATTATGACTTCTATTTCTCCGTGACTCGTGAGGGTAAGCCTATCATTCAGCCATACAATATCTTTTCTAATACTTTTGCCTGCATGGCGTTCGCACAGCTTGCGGAGGCTACCGGCAGCGAGGAGTATAAGGATATAGCGCTCAAGACTTTCCAGAGGATACTTGACCGCCGCAATGATCCTAAGGGGCGTTGGGAAAAATCCTATCCGGGCACACGTCCGATGAAGGGTTTCGCCCTGCCTATGATCATCTGCAACATGGCTCTTGAAGTGGAGAACATCCTTCCGGACAAGACTCTTCTCGACAAGACCATCGATGACTGTCTCAGCGAGATTCTCAACGTGTTCTATTGTCCCGAGAAGGGTGTCATGCTCGAGAATGTGGCTCCTGACGGAAGTGTGATCGACTGCTTTGAAGGCCGTGAGATCAATCCGGGGCATGACCTTGAGGCCCTCTGGTTCATGATGAATCTCGGTATCCGCAGAAACGACAGGGAACTCATTGAGAAATGCGTGAAGATTGCTCTCGACGTCATAGAGTTCGGCTGGGACAAGGAGTACGGAGGAATCTTCTACTTCCAGGATCTCAAAGGAGCTCCTATGCAGAAGCTCGAATGGGATCAGAAGCTCTGGTGGGTGCATCTTGAGTCTGCGATCTGCATGATCAAGGGCTACCAGCTTACAGGCAACGAAAAGTGCCTCGACTGGTTCATGAAGCTCCACGACTATATGTGGACTCACTTCAAGGATGCGGAATATCCTGAATGGTACGGCTATCTCAACCGTAGGGGAGAGGTTCTCCTCACTCTCAAGGGAGGAAAATGGAAGGGATGCTTCCATGTTCCGAGAGGCCTTTACCAGATCTGGCAGATTCTCGAGACCCTGTAGTCCTTTTTTTGACACTAGTTATTAGTGTATATATATTTCCATTCCCGCAGCGGGGCGGCCGTGAGGCCACCCCGCTGTTTCATTAGTACGCCTCAGCACATGGCAGAAGTCCGGTCTGAAATATTTCTTACATTTCGAAAATGCTGTAGCACGATAAATGTATATATGTCTCGGAAAGTATGATACTGAACTTTCGCAAGTGCCTCCGACTTTCTGATACAGAATAGCTTACGACTTGCGAAACATGAGTAGAATGGATATGAGACAGAAATTCATGATATTGGCTGTATTGCTTGCAGTCCTTGCCGTCCCTCGTGAAGTGGCGGCGCAGCAGAGCGGGCAGACCCCGGTTGAAGAACTGATACTGAAGTATGCAGATGTTCAGGGAGCGAGAGACTTTGTTGCTAAGGGCGGGAGGATGGCTGTGGCGCGTAGTCTGCTGAAAGCTACACCTTTGGCTTCGGTTGCGGGAGATGTGGATGAACTTGCGGTGCTGAAGATGGGAAATGTGTCCCCGGACATACTCGACCGCTTTGCCGGAGACCTTCATGAGACCTTGAAACTGTACGGCTATTACGGACATCAGCAGACGAAGAACGGACTGGTTGACATCTATGTCCTCAAGACTTCCTCCGACACTGTCGAAGAACTGGTGATATATAATCCGGAAAGCTTTTCTCTGAACAGCCTCCGGGGTACATTCACCGTATCAGAACTCCTGAAGCTTTCCGAATAGGTAAGTTCTTGAAAATGTTTGATAATTAAAGAATTATTTCTATCTTTGCAGCCCATTTTGGTGGATCAAGTCCGTCGGAATAGGCGCAAATTATTATTAAACAATTAATTACAAACAAAATGATTAAACAGTACGAAACCGTTTTCATTGCAACTCCCGTTTTGTCTGAGGCTCAGATGAAGGAAGCGGTAAAGAAGTACACTGACTACATCGTTTCAAAGGGCGGTGAGATCGTGTATGAAGAGGACTGGGGTCTGCGTCAGCTCGCTTACCCGATCCAGAAGAAGACCACAGGTTTTTATTATCTCATCGAGTTCAAGGCTGACACTCAGGTGATCGCAAGACTCGAGACCCAGTATCGTCGCGACGAGAGGATCATGCGTTTCCTCACTTTCGCAATGGACAAGCATGCAGTAGCATACGCTGAGAAGAGAAGGGCTAACAAACAGGCTGAATAAGGAGGACAATATTATGGCACAGAACAATGAAATCCGTTATCTCAACCCTCCTACAGTAGAGGTTA
>CAYXMV010000051.1:0-13764 GCA_964466235.1 uncultured Muribaculaceae bacterium
TATTCAGTTTCAACAATTAATGATTTTTCGGAGAAAAATTTAAACAGTTTCTAAGACAGGTGCCTCCCGGAAGGATTAAGGTCAACCTTATGGAACCTGTAGCCGAGACGGCGCAGCTGCAATGCTGCGCCTGTCTTGTACATGACCCTGACAGTCCGCGCGAATATATGGAAAGCCTTGACCGTCTGAGCCTCGATGTGCTCATGCTGGATGAAGGTAACGGCCTTCTGGGCACAGCACAGCAGGATATTCATTATCTGCTTTGCCTCAGACGAATCCAGCGGAAGTCCGAGAACCGTACGGACGATATGCTCGTCCATATCGTCGAAACCGCGCTCTCCGTGAAGTTCGACATACTTTGCACCGTGATGACGTCCCCAGTCCTGATCCCACCACTGTGCGGCCGCCATACCGGCGTATCCGGCACAGGCCATGGCAAATTCAGGATAAGAATTCACCTCAGGAAGAGCCTCAGCGATATAGTCGGGAGCCCATTCCTTCCATTTCAGGTCAATATCTTCGGAACTCAGAAGCTCTCCGTCAAGCATACCGAGACTTGTAGCCATCTTGAGAATCTCCCTCTGAAGATTCTCTTCATATACATCGTAATATCTTGAATTCTCATCCATTTCCTATTTCGACTTCCTCGTCCGTCCAGATGCCTTCGAGTTTTTTTCCCTGACTTCCCTTGCCGCACGTTTCTCCATGCGCCTGCGACGCCTTTCCTCTATCCTTGCCTGTACGAGTTCCCTCTTCTTAGCGAGCATTTCCGTAAGATTCTCTCCCATATCTTCCGCAAAGACAGGGAAACGCCTTCTGAGAAGAGTCACCTTTTCCTTTATGAAAGAATCAATATGGCGGGCCTTCTTCGCTTCATAGATTTCATCGAAAGAAATCATGATGCAGGTCTCCTCGGCCTCGCTGAACTCGTGGTTGATGCCCCCTCCGAACATCTTCATCGTAGGCGAAAGGCTCATATATGAGTTTACAAGAGGCGGAATATTGACACCGAGCCTGCGGACTTCAGCATTAAGAAGCTTGTAATCCTCCCTGAAGTCGGTCTCGGTGAGAATTGCGTCCATCCTTTCAGCAGGAGTCTCTATCACAAGTGGATCCATAGGAACGACGAGCTTCTCCTTGTCCTCGAAATGCTTGAAGAGGAAATGCTGGATAAGGTCGCGTGCCTCACGGTTATATTCCGGATACATCGTCATCTTGCCGAAGAAATATTTCATGTTCGGATGCACGATTGCAAGTGCCCCTAAACCATCCCAGAGATTGTCAAGGGCAAACAGAGCCTTCGTACCAGCCTTGCTGCTCTGATATTCAGGGGACACGAAACTTCTTCCGAGTTCGATTGTATATGGAAGATACTCTTTGATGAATTTCTCGGAGAAACGGAACATGTGCGATGTAGCCAGCAGAGGCTGACCGTTGTCGTCAAGTCTGATGTCCGTTCCAAGAATATAGCGGTATCCACCGAGAATCTTCTCTGCATCAGGATCCCATACAATCAGCTGCTGATAAGGAGTTTCCATCGTATCGAACTCATCGATGTCCATAGAAAGTCCGCTTCCGCCACCGGAATCACGGAAAGCCTCTTCACGAAGCCGTCCGATTTCCATCATTATGTTCGGCGAGTCGTGGTGATTGACCACATAGATCTCGTTCCTGCTCTTGTTGGTGTCCCTGAGCTTCTTGGCCGGGGTAAGTTCAGCTTTGATCTTATCAAGACTGACAGGTTCTATTATTGGCTGTTCCATAGGTTGAAGGGGTTATAGTTCATAGACTTTCTGACGTATTTCCTGAGCCCATTGAGTGTCTGACTTAGACCTGTCAAACATGCTCACAGGTATAGGCTTTCCGACGATGATACGGAATTTCTTTCCCTTAGACTTGCACATCTCCGAAGGAAGCATCATCATGGCGAAATTGAATTTTATGCCGAGCCTCCTGCACCAGGTGGCCACTCGATAGAATGCCTTGGAATTCTCTCCCTCAAAGCGGATAGGCACAATATCGCGTCCGGTCTCGCGGCTCTTCCTGATGAATGATTTTCCCCATGGTACATCCTGTATCTTTCCGTCAATCTTTCTCGAACAAAGTCCCGCAGGAAAGACAATCATCTGATTTTCAGAAGCATAGACAGCATTGATATTATCGGACAGATTACGGGCCTGACCTCCGAGCTTGTTCACGGGAATTCCGAGAGGGGCCATACCCTTCAGATTCATCAGAAGATCGTTCATCAGATATTTTATCTTACCGTCATATTCTTTGCCTATTATTGCGCCGAGAGTGACGCCATCGATGGCGCCGAGAGGATGATTGGACACGAAAGTATATTTCCTGCCGTCCTTAGGCAGATTCTCCCGTCCCACCAGTTCTATTTCAACTCCGAGATATTTGAGGCAGTTCTCGCAGAATTCCACACCGACATATCCCTCCTTGAGATAGCCGTTGATATAGTCAAGGTGCATGAACTTCTTGAACCAGTTTATCAGAAACCGGGGTATATATTTAGCATTTTTGCCTGCCCTCGCCTTGATTACCTTCTCAATATCAAGTATCTGAGGCTGTCTTTCCGTCATAACTTCACGTAGGTTTTCTGGTTTTAGGAGTGCAAAGATAATAAAACCCCTGAAATATACGCCTTTATTGTAAAGACAATCTGCGAGCATCGATGCGCTTGCGCATGGCATCGGAAAGCGGCAGATGATTGTCCTTGTCGGAGCGGTCGAGCCACTGCGATGCAAGCTCATAGTCGCCGAGCATGTAGCAGGCTACAGAAATATTGTATTCCGCGCACGAACGCTTCAGGAGGTCGTTGGTATCGAGAAGTCCGATCCAGATGTCCATTGCAGCCTTCCAGTCGTATGCTTCAGCCTTGTCGAGAGCCTTGTACCACCGTTCGTTGTCAAAATATGCAAGAGAATACTGCTCATGCTTCCACTGGGACTTGAATGACTCGGCAACTTCCTTTCCGACTTCCCACGCTGCCGACGGAAGAGAGGCCATAGCCTTTCTGAACAGTTCGGCAGAAGTATTCTTTCCGTCAGAATACACCTCAGGCTGTGCATTGCTGCTGCCACCGTAATTCTTCACCGTCTCAGTCTTGTCCATCGCATCAAAACTGTACATCTTCATTGTGAAAGGCATGTGAGCAACGCTCAGATAAGAAGAATCACGGGACACGGGAGAAGCCACTCTCGAAGCTCCGTCAACCCTCATCTGCCCGAGCACGACCGTATCAATGACAAAGACCACATCGGAACCGGTCTCCATCAGAATGCCGGTGATAGTCTCTTTTGATGAATAATCGGCTCCAGGACCCCTTTCCATGCTATAGACTCCCACACTCCCCTCGCCCGTGCCATACTCCTCCTCGAGGGCGTATGCAAAACCGTCGGCCATATAGCTGTTGAACTCAGCTGCCGTCCTGTCGCTGTTTTCAAGATATACGACGGAAACGGTCTTGCCCGCAAGGTCTATTCCGGCCTTTGAGGGATGACGCATCTCCACATGAACGGCATGACGGCTCGGACCGCATGAGCACAGGGCCGTCAGTAACAAAGGAAGTATGATTCTATATTTCATATCATAAGATTTCTATAGGATCCGCAATAAGGTCATATTCATCCGCTCCTGTCACTTTCACAGTCATAAACCCGCCTACAAGCGAGTAAGGATCAATATCACCCATAACCGAAGAATCGTGTCTGACAAGAATCTCGCCATCCACCTCAGGACTTTCGAATTCGCTGCGGCATACATAGACGCCGTCTGAGAAATCATCGACGATGACCTTTATCTCAGAACCCACACGGGACTGGTTGTATGAGAGTGAAATCCCGCTCTGAAGGGTCATGAGTCCGTCGAGACGCTCCTGCTTCACGCGGGCTGATATGCTGTCCTTGAAATTCTCTGCGCCGAAAGTTCCTTCCTCTTCAGAATACTTGAAGGCCCCGAGACGTTCGAAACGTGCCTCACGCACAAAGTCAAGAAGTTCATTGAAATCCTTCTTTCCTTCTCCCGGATGTCCAACGATCATAGTCGTCCTCAAAACCACTCCCGGCACCCTTTCACGCATCTTTCCTATAAGTTCACGCGTCCATGCTCCGGATACGTTCCTGTGCATATTGTCCAGGACCTTGTCGGAGATATGCTGGAGAGGTATGTCCATATAGCGGCAGACCTTAGGATTGCCGGCCATCTGCTCGAGTACATCCTCCGGGAAAGCCGCTGGATATGAATAATGTATCCTTATCCACTCTATGCCCTCTACCTCAGAAAGTTTCTGTAGAAGCTCGGCCAAAGCACGACGCCGGTACAGATCCAGGCCGTAATATGTGGTATCCTGAGCAATGATGATGAGTTCCTTGACCCCTTTCTCAGCAAGGCAGCGTGCCTCCTCCACAAGCGTTTCCATAGGTACGGACTTATGAGCGCCTCTGATGAAAGGAATGGCGCAGTACGAGCATCTTCTGTCGCATCCTTCCGAAATCTTGAGATATGCATAATGCGAAGGACCGGTAAGACGCCGTCTGACGGCACCTTCGGGTGAAGGCTCTGCACCGAGAGTACGGATGACAGGATCGAAGTCTCTCGCTCCATACCATTCGTCAACTTCCGGAATGAGTTCAGGCATCTCCCCGGCATAACGCTGGGAAAGACATCCGAACACGATTATACGACCCACCTCGCCGGCCTCCTTACGGCTCACGGCCTCGAGTACGGCCTGTACCGATTCTTCCTTGGCGTCCCCTATGAAACCGCAGGTATTTATCAGAAGTACATCAACGGGAATATCCTCTCCCCCTGGAATGATCTCGTAAAGATCCTCCACATAGGAAAGGATATGCTCTGTATCGACCTTGTTCTTTGAACATCCCAAGGTCACTGTCTGAAGTCTCTTCATGGGAAGGGTTACTCCTGCTCTGCCTCTTCAGCCTCCTCAGGCTCGACAAAGTCAAGAGAAGCGAAGTTCTTGAGCGCATTGTACCACTCTACGACCTTCTTCATATGCGAGACATAGAAGCGGTCGCGGTCATAATCAGGAAGAGCCTTTTCGAAAAGGGCCTTGAGTTCCTCCGGCTTTGACTTCGCAGACGGAGCATCTGCATCTGAGAGAACTTCCTTCATATTCAGGAACACCTGCTGAAGCTTCACTTCCTCATCGTCGGTATAGATAGAGATGTCAGCCAGTGAAGTGATCTTGTTGGTCATGCCTACACTTGTCCTCTTCTTGTCGGAAAGAGCCTCTACAATGGCACCGTTCCTGGCCTGTGAGATATAAAGGTACAAACCGCTCTGGCCTGAAATCGCCAGAATCTTCGAAAGATCTGTTTTCATTTTCTTTGTATTTTTACTTGTTTATATTCAATTATTTTAACATTTTTGTTGTCAATAGGAAACATTTATGTTAGCCTCGCTTTTTCTACAAATTCCGCCACCTTTTCAGCCAGACGTTCCTGACTGCCGTCATTCAGGATGACATGATCGACACGCGGATCGGAGGCACCTTCGGAAAGTCTGTTCATCAACGGCTGGTTCTGCATCCTGGCCCTCGTTTTTTCCCTTTCAGCACCATCCCGTGCGCATGCCCTGTAGAGTCTCAATGTAAAGGGAGCATCCACAAGCAGGATCAGATCGCCGAAGCCGTCAAACTGAGGTTTCTCAAGGATCGTAGCCGACTCGAATATATGATGAGGACTATCCTTATGCCGTTCGACCCACTCTGCAAAATCATTCTTCAGCGCCGGAAACATCAGTGCCTCCACACCCTCAAGAACCCTTCTGTCCGAAAAGATCACCTCAGCAAGAAGCGAAGGAACGAAAAGCCCCTCCATGTTCCTCAGCCTCCGGCCGGCAATCTTTTCCACCTGACCGATCAGACCCGGAACAGCATCGTATAGCTGCTTGACTCTGGAATCAGCCTCATATACAGGGAAACCGTACCGCCTGTTCAGCATGGCGCAAACCTCAGATTTGCCGCTTCCCATGCCTCCTGTGACAACAACTATCATATCCTGCCCTCAAGAACGCACTCAAGCATCGGAGGATTGACCTCGTAAGATATAAGTCCTTTCGGCTTCTGAGCCATATAGACCGGACATTTTCCGCCACGGGATGAGTTGAAGTCATTATAATCGACATACAGCACGACTGATTCCGTAGGGTCATTCACCATCGGGAAAGCACATCTGAAGGTCGCGGTAACAGACGATGGGTAAAGATTGAGTTGCTTGCCTGCAGGTACATTCATGACGGTGACCGGGCAGGTACGCACTATCTCCACATATCGCGATACGTCCATGGAGAAACGTGCCTCGGAAGACGACATCCTCACTCCCCGGATCTTCTCTATGTCAGCGACACCGATCAGATCCTCATCAAGATTATATACCTTGACCGGCTCGGTATAGACTCGGGTGACCGTCTCGAGCTTCGACCTTTCGCCATAGACTGTTATGCTGTCCGGCGAGACCTGTATCTCCCCTACCATCATATACTGCGGCCGGAAAGTGATGGATGTAACCAGCTGAAGAGGCACCTTCTTATGGTCCTCGAACGGAAAACGGAAGAAAAGAGTGTCCGACACGAAATATTCCACAGTCACATCATCTCCATAGATGAGATGTGAATATTCCTGAAGGTCGGAAGGAAGCACATAATATATGTCATCTTCCTTATGCCTCATATAAGACGGACTGAACTCTATCTTTTTCGCACGTCCGTTCTTCCTGACGCCGTTGGCCAGTATATTATAGCCCGTGGCGCGGCAGCGCGCCGCTACGTCACATTTGTCCGCCGACTCGGCTGCATGTCCGTCTATGTTGCATCTCGCCACTACAGGGACACTCATGTAGTCACTGTACCTGAGCGACAGGTTGTGGATAAGCCATATACTAAAAGCCAACAGGAGAGCGAGCAGAAATACAGCCCAATCCCTCCTGCTGAAATTCAATGACTTGAGCAGCTTATGCAGCAGGTCTCTCATCTTCGATATGCTACTGTACTGGCTCTGTGAAGTCCTTTACAAGAGCGTTCTTGCTCACGCGGATCTTCACATTGTTGTCAACCTCGATGAGGACAGTGCCTTCCTTGATCTCGCATACCGTACCGTATATGCCTCCTACAGTAACGACCTTGTCGCCCTTCTTGAGGCTGTCACGGAAATTCTGAAGTTCCTTCTGCTGCTTTCTCTGAGGACGGATCATGAAGAACCACATCACTACAAAGATAAGAGCAAGCATGATCCACATTGACCATCCGCCTCCCTGAGGCTGTGCTGCCTGGGCAGCCTGTAAAACTGTAAATGTATTCATTTTCTTATTGATTTGAGTTCATTATTACATAAGTCCTTTTCCTTCCTTCGCCACGAGCCCCTCATCAGCCATCCGCTGGATGAGCCTGTCAAGAAGTCCGTTCACAAAAGAGCGGCTCTTGGCCGTACCGAAGAACTTCGAGATCTCGACATACTCGTTGATGGTCACCTTCACCGGAATTGTCGGGAAAGTCGCCGCCTCCGCAAGGCCCATGACTATCAGCACCACATCCGTAGAGAAAAGCCTGTCCTTCTCCCACCCGCTCACTGATCCGGCAACCATACCAGAATATCTCTCATATCCCGCAAATGAGGCCTGAAGGAGCTTTCTTACATAAAGTTTGTCGCTTTCCACTCCGGCTCCTGCCATCATCTCGCTCTGATAGAGAGGTATCATCGTCCACCTCTCACCCTTCGCAAGACTTTTGAACGTGTTGCAGCACCATGTCAAAGAATAAGCCAGATCATCGTTCCAGTAGAGGGACTTTTCCTCGAGTATCTGTTCAAGTTCCTCGCTGTCCACGAATTCCTCCTCGAATATCTTCGTGAAGAGCTTGCAGTCCTCCTTCAAGGAAGTGCCTTCAGAAGCCATGTATTCAGCATAGTAGTCCTTTGTAACTACGGAATTCATGATTTTCTTGAGCAGGAGGTCGTACTGCGCCCATGAATATTTCTTCTTGCTGAAAATCTTCTGGAAATCGGCATCCTCGTCAAGAAGCCTGGCGAGTGCATTGTCCGCAAACTTCATGTTCGGGTTTCTTTCCTCCTCGGTAGGATTGAATTTGGCCCTTGCAGCCTCGATTCTGTCACGCGCTATTTTCGTAAGCGGCGAGACTATGCCGAGCATATAAATATATAGGTCACGGGCAGCCTCGCAGGCTACATCAAGCTGCGACTCGGCCTGAGCCAAAGACATATTGCCTGACAAAACACTGCTATAGAGCACCTTAAAGGCCTTTATCCTCAAAATTCTTCTGTTAAGCATAAATTTGGTCAAAATTTTATGCAAAGATACATTCATTTTTCAGAAAAATCCCTAACTTTGTAAAGATTTACTAAAAAAAGATAAGCTATGTATAGTGAGGATTATGATGGAGCAAATGGACTTGACCGTTCAGGTGAGGACATTTATTCGAAACCGGTCAGAGCAGGAAAGCGTACATACTTCTTTGACGTCAAGGCCACTAAGGGCAACGATTATTACCTGACGATCACAGAAAGCAAGCGCAAGGTCGATAACAATGGCCATTTTGCTTACGATAAGCACAAGATCTTCCTTTATAAGGAGGATTTCGAGAAATTTACCGAAGGGCTTGAAGAAGTGATCAAGTACATCAGGACCAATTGCCTTAAAGGCGGTGGTGCAGGCGAACACTTCACAGACGTGAATTTCGAGGAGCTTTAACAGAGTCTAACTGATAAAAGGACGGCTGAAAGGCTGTCCTTCATTATTATAATGCGGAAAGTGCGGTGGGAAGATATTCATCAATTCTCACCGATATTCGATTAATCAACAACTTTTCACTTGTGAAATTTTATAAGAAACTGATTAAAATTTTGTCATTTGAAATATTATGATGAATTTTCGAGTAGATTTTTTCTGTTTTCAGAGGAGGATAGCGGTGCTATCTGACGAGGAAAAGAGGAAAAATATGCCGAAAAGGCGCATAATAGGCAAATAGATTTATTCAGTTTCAACAATTAATGATTTTTCGGAGAAAAATTTAAACAGTTTCTAATAAGTGACCATGTACGACTACGGATTGATCAGGGTAGCGGCTGCAGTGCCTGTCGTAAAGCTGGCGGATACTGCAGCAAATGCCGATGAAATATGCAGGCTTGTTTCTGAAGCCGTGGACAAGGAGGTTTCCTTAGTGGCTTTCCCGGAACTCTCTCTAACAGGCTGCAGCTGCGGTGACCTCTTTTTCCAGAAGCTTCTGCTCAAAGGCGCGGAAGAAGGCATAAAGAGGATTACGGAATTCAGCCGAGGCAAAGACATAACAATAATTGCAGGAGCTCCGGTACCATACCGAAGCCGTCTATACAGCTGCGCCATTGTCATGAGGAACGGAAACATCAAAGGCATCGTGCCGGGAAGGTACGGCGATGACGGCAGAATCTTCGCCTCAGGCACAGATTTTCTTTCCGGAGAAGTCCTCAACGACGGGCCATTCATGGACAATGGAAAGGATTTCGTCCGTGAAGGATTTTTCGGCGAGATACGTTATGCCGGACAGAAATGCAACATCTCCCCCAACCTGCTTTTCGGACTCGGCAAGATGACGTTCGCCATCGAGGTAGGAAAAGACTTCGATGCTCCTGTCAGGCCGTCAGCCCAGCATGTCCTTCAGGGAGCTCAGGTCATCGTGAACATCTCTGCAGGAAACGAGGTACTGATGACAGACAGGTACAGAAAGACCGCCCTTGAGGCTCATTCAGCCGGATGCCTATGCGGATACCTTTATGTATCATCGGGTTACGGCGAATCATCTCAAGATATGGTTTACAGCGGTGCCGCATCTGTATGGGAAACAGGAAGCATGATTGCCGAAAACGAGAGATTCCTTTTGGAATCATCACTGACTATTGCGGACATCGACATAGAGAAGATCGACAGCCTGCGTCAGAAATCGGGCACATTCACATGCAGTGCTCCGGACGGCACGCCGTCATCATCATACTACAGGCTTTACAGCCGTGCAGGACTCGGAGCAGCACACGACACCGATTTTTCAAAGTCACTGTACAGACCTGTTGAACCACACCCTTTCGTTCCGTCCGACGATATTGACTACAGGTGCAGGGAAATCCTCTCAATGCAGGTGGCAGCACTTGTCAGACGTCTGAGCCATATCGGCTGCCGTACTGCTGTCATCGGAATCTCAGGAGGCCTCGACAGCACACTTGCCCTGCTCGTAACAGCAATGGCTTTCGACAGGATGGGATGGACTCACGACAGGATCGTGACCGTTACAATGCCCGGATTCGGCACCACTTCACGCACTAAAAACAACGCATGGGCTCTCATGCAAGCCCTCGGGGTTACATGCAGGGAGATTCCTATCGGGCCTGCTGTGGAACGTCATTTCTTAGACATAGGGCATGATTCAGCTGTGCATGATGCGACATACGAGAACTCTCAGGCAAGAGAAAGGACTCAGATCCTGATGGACATCGCCAACCAGACCGGCGGCATTGTGATAGGCACCGGCGACCTCTCGGAACTTGCTCTCGGATGGGCTACATACAACGGAGACCACATGTCCATGTACGGTGTCAATGCCGGAGTGCCCAAGACTCTCGTCCAGAGCCTTGTGAGATGGGCTGCAGAGAACAGGTTCGATACAGGCGGGACAGACGGAAGAAGCGTAAAGGACATCCTTCTCGACATCGTTGACACGCCAATCAGCCCGGAACTTCTCCCGGCGACCGAAAACGGTGAGATACAGCAGGTTACAGAATACCTCGTAGGTCCTTATGAACTGCATGACTTCTTTATCTGCAACTTCATGAGATTCGGGTACTCCCCTGAAAAGATATTCTTCCTCGCAGGCAAGGCGTTTGAGGGACGATATGACGATCAGACAATCATGAAGTGGCTGCAGACCTTTGTACGCCGTTTCTTCAGTCAGCAGTTCAAGAGGTCATGTCTGCCGGACGGGCCTAAGGTAGGCTCGGTAGGACTGTCTCCTCGCGGGGACTGGAACATGCCGTCAGATGCATGGAGCACACTTTTCAAGCTCTGACTTTGAATCTCCGGAGATTGCAATAAACCGATGCCGCTGCCACGGGTCATGGCAGCGGCATCGGTTTATAATATCCCGTTCATCAGGCTTCAAGTCCCCTATAAGGCAGCGATAATACGGGTGAAGAGTGTAGTCATCTTCTCAGCTGCCGCATTGGCCGCAACAACGACATCTTCACCGTCATTCACATAATCGTCGGCATAGTCGTCATGGGCCTCATTGGTTATCACGGACATACCGAATACCGGAATGTCGGAATGACGGGCGACGATGACCTCAGGGATAGTTGACATACCCACAGCATCAGCACCGATGAGCCTGTAGTACTTGTACTCCGCCGGAGTCTCGTAAGTCGGACCCGTACTTGCGAAATAGACGCCGCTCTTGAGACCGTATCCGAGACCGGCAGCGATTTCGAATGCCATCATTCTCAGCTTCTTGTCGTATGGACGGGTCATGTCAGGGAAGCGAGGGCCGAACTCGTCCATATTCGGACCGATGAGAGGATTCGGAAGATGGCTGATATGGTCAGTTATCACCATCAGGTCGCCGACCTTGAAATCGTAATTCACACCGCCTGCCGCATTCGACACAAAGAGATACTGTATTCCCAGCACCTTCATCACACGGATAGGCAGGGTCACAAGTTCCATCGGATAACCTTCATAGTAATGAAAGCGTCCTTGCATGGCAACGACAAACTTGCCTCCGAGTTCTCCCGCAATGAAGTTGCCCTTATGGCCGACTGCCGTAGAGACAGGGAAACCCGGTATATCTTTATAAGGTATTACTGTCGGATTCTCTATATTTTCCGCAAGCCTGCCGAGTCCGCTTCCGAGAACGATTCCGGCAAAAGGCTTGCGTCCGTCTAATTTCGCCGCTATATATTCAGCAGCCTTCATGATTTTTTCTACTCTTGGATCCATTGTTGAAAAAAGTGTTTTTGGGTTTCACTGATGATTTCCTTTTCAAGAGGCACGACACGGTCACGCATCACGAAACGTCCGTCACATATAACAGATTCTATGCAGTCCGAATGTGCGGAATATATCAGGTTAGCTTCGAAAGTGCCCGGTGACATGAAGCTGTAGCTGCGCATATCAACTATGAGGATGTCCGCAAGAGCCCCTTCCTCAATTCTACCAATATCGAGACCGAGGGCCTTTCCTGCATTGGCAGCAGCAGCTTTCATAAGTTCATTCAACGGCATTGCCGTAGGATCGCTCCTCCATGCCTTCTGGATCATTGCAGAGGTCTTGATTGTCTCGAGCATGTCAAGATTGTTGGAAGACGCGCATCCGTCAGTTCCGAGGCAGATGTTTGCACCGGCGTCGCGGAGCTCATTATAAAGGAATCTGTAACCGGAAGCCAGCTTCAGGTTTGAATTCACATTATGCACGCAGTTGACTCCCCTCCTGCCGAGTATCTCAATATCCTTCTCCGACACCCAGAGGGTATGAGCCGCAATGACATCCGGGCCCAGCACTCCGAGGCTGTCAAGATATTCTACAGGAGACATTCCCCCGTGCTCAGCATTGCAGTCAAGGACCTCCTTCTGTGTCTCCGAGACATGAATATGTATCTTCAGTCCACGGCTTCTCGCGAATTCCGTCGCCCAAAGGATCATCGGTTCACTGACCGAATATATGGCATGGATTGCTACGGCGAATGTGGCCGTATCAGGCCACGATTTTGAGATTTCATACATCTCCATGCACTGGAGCTTCTGCCTTTCCGATTCGGCAGGATTGTTCCTGTCACAGATCACGTATGCATAGACACCGCGAAGCCCCAGCTCGGCAGCAGCCTTCTGAGCCATCGGAGCATACCAGTAATGGTCATTGAAAGTGGTCGTGCCTGTCTTTATCATTTCGAGGCAGGCCATCCGTGTCGCATTATAGACATATTCAGGAGTAAGACCGGACTCCATTTTCCAGATACGGTCTAACCATTCATGGAAGGCTATATCCTCACCAACTCCCCTCATCATGGACATTCCGGCATGGGTATGCATGTTGACAAATCCCGGAACTGCAGCCTTGCCGGTACAGTCCACCACTTCTGTGTCAGAATCCGCAACCACCTCAGTACCAGCCGGCACAACACGGCTGATCCTCTGTCCCTCGATGAGAATGTCGGACACCTTCCCTTCGTCAAGTATATTTCTAAGCAATATCTTACCCATATCAATATTTATTAAAGTTTCCAAAGTTATACATTTTTTATTATAAAATTGCTCTTAATTCAGATGTTTTGTTTAAATTTGAAACGATTTTTGAGAAATGGGCTTTTTTCGACCAAAAGATAAGAAAACATAGCCGATTCCATTACATTTCTTAAGCAAAACGACACAAAAACCATAAACAATTTAAAATTAACTAATAATGGCATTCAAAGGAGCTATCGAAGTTGACACACAGAAATGCAAAGGCTGCGGAGTGTGTGTCGAGAACTGTCCGACCAAGAGCATCGAGCTTTCCAAGATGGTCAACGGAAAGGGTTATCATTATGCCGAAATGGTGGGTGAAGCATGCGTAGGCTGCTCAAACTGCGCTATCGTATGCCCTGATTCGGTAATCACTGTTTACAGAGTTAAGATCTAAGGGATATAACAAAGAAAGTTTTGATGAAAGGAAACGAGGCGAGGGCCATATCGGCAATACTCAACAGCGCGGACGGTTGTTTCTGTTA
>CAYXMV010000052.1:0-13031 GCA_964466235.1 uncultured Muribaculaceae bacterium
GAGTACTAACCGTTATACGAACCGACCGTTTTGTCGTTTGGGATTGCAAAGGTAGTCATTTTTTCTTACAATCCAAATTTTTCTTTATAATTTCCGATAAAATCTGCATTTTTATTTAAGGAATACGAAGAAAACCGCCATTATGAGGCAGAAGAAAGCTGCAAAATGGTTCCATTGCAGAGTCTGGCCCTTGAACATCACCATGGCAACGAGAGTGAACACTGTGAGCGAAATCACTTCCTGGATGACTTTCAGCTGCATCAGGTTGAACGGACCCCCATTGTCAATGAAGCCTATCCTGTTGGCCGGCACCTGGGCGCAGTATTCGAAGAACGCCACGGCCCATGAGAAGAGAATTACGGCTATGAGTGGCCAGCTTGAAGAAATCTTCATTTCCTGAAGCTTGAGATGCCCGTACCAGGCGAATGTCATGAATACATTCGATACTATGAGCAGAAGTATAGTCCAGATGGCTTTCATATTTGTATGTTTGAGGCTGCAAAAGTAATATTAAATTTGTAATTCCTGCCATAAAACTTTAATTTTGCATGATTTGCACGCTGTCAAACTGACAGGTCGGCATTGAGATTCATCCGAAACTTATATAATATAAATATGACACTGATTAAATCGATTTCAGGCATCCGCGGTACGATAGGCGGTGCCCCGGGCGAAGGACTTTCACCGCTCGACATTGTGAAATTCACTTATGCATATTGCGAGAAGATGAGGGAGCGTCTGCCTAAGGTTGACGGTGAGCGCTATAAAGTAGTAGTCGGGAAGGACGCCCGTCTTTCAGGCGAGATGGTAGAGCAGCTTGTCTGCGGAACTCTCGTCGCATGTGGCGTCGATGTTGTGAAGGCGGGGTTCGCATCGACTCCGACCACTGAAATGGCAGTGACCTTCGAGCAAGCGGACGGCGGCATAATCCTTACCGCCTCGCATAATCCTAAGCAGTGGAATGCCCTCAAGCTTCTCAACGAGAAAGGCGAGTTCCTCAATGCCGAGGAAGGTGCAGCCATTCTGGAATGTGCCGAGCGCGAGGATTTCATCTTTGCAGATGTTGACAGTCTCGGCGACATAGAAGAGAAAGATTTCACGGATGCTCATATAGATGCGGTCCTGTCCCTTCCTGCTGTTGATGTCGAGGCCGTCCGGAAGGCCGGATTCAAGGTTGCCCTCGATGCCGTGAACTCTGTCGGCGGCATCATCATGCCGAGGCTTTTAGCTCGGATGGGCGTCGAGTGCGTATGCGTCAACTGTGATCCGACTGGCCAGTTCGCACACAATCCTGAGCCTCTTCCAGCCAACCTCGTCGAACTCAGCGAGGCTGTTGTCTCAAACAAGGCGGATCTCGGCATCTCCGTCGATCCTGACGTTGACCGTCTGGCCCTCATCTGCGAGGATGGCAGTCCATTCGGAGAGGAATATACTCTTGTCAGTGTTGCCGACTATCTGCTGTCCCGTGTCTATGACGAGGCTCTTTCGACGGGCAGGTCAATGGAAGAGGCCGCTGCTCCATACTCAGTGACGACTTCCTCGAATCTCTCTTCTTCCAGGGCCTTGAGGGATGTGACGGAGCAGTATGGCGGCGAGTATGCAGCAGCCGCAGTCGGCGAGGTCAATGTGACCACGAAGATGAAGGAGTCCGGCTGCCTCATCGGCGGCGAAGGCAACGGCGGCGTGATCTATCCTGCCCTCCATTACGGCCGTGACGCGATGGTGGGTGTTGCTCTTTTCCTCACCAATCTTGCCTACAAGAAACTGAAGGTGTCGGAACTTCTGGCGACCTATCCTCAGTACGTCATAGCCAAGAACAAGATCGAACTTTCAGACAAGGCCTTGATCGACAGGATATTGGATGAGATAAAGACGGTGTATGCTTCAGAGGACATCAACACCCTCGACGGTGTCAAGATTTCCTTCGAGAGCCGCAAGGAATGGGTTCATCTTCGCCGTTCCAATACCGAACCTATCATCCGTATCTATGCCGAGGCCGCGACCAAGGAAGCTGCTGATGCTCTTGCCGGACAGATTATCGACATAGCGGACTCGATATTGGCATCCCGATAAAAGGTCCTCCCGGTAAATAATAGCGATAAATCTGCAGTTGCAATAAATCAGTCATTTCGATAAATCATTATCATCCCGAGTCTGACGAGGGATCTATAAAGTATCATATGTTTTCATTCAGAACGACATCGTTGGAAGAACAGCTGGACAAGGCCCTCACAGAGGGCCGTGTCGGTTGTTTCTGCACCCAGAACTGCTGGGACACAGAGCGTGGAAGATATATGTATGACATCTTCCATGAACGCGGAAATCTACATAAGATATTTTCGCCGAGAGATACAGAGCTTACTCCTTTGACCAACCATATCGAGTTTACGGCTGAAGATATTGCAGGACTCAGCGCCATAGTAGTGGAGATCCAGGATGTCGGTTCAAGATACTTCAACTATACGAAGGACGTATTCCTTCTGATGGATACCCTCAAGTCTCTTAAGGAAGATGCTCCGTCTCTGTATGTGGTCGATCATATAAATCCCGCCGGAAGAGTGGTGGAGGGTACTATGCCTTCGTCGGTACTTGAATCCGATGTTCCCAAAGTAGCTCATCGTCATGGTCTCACTCTCGGCGAACTCGCAAATCTGTACTATCATGAGATAGGTGCAAAGTTCGCCCTGCATGTTATTTCGGCCCTCGCTACCGATTCCAACAAACAGCTCATGCCGTGGACAATAGCCCCTGCCTCGGACATTCCCGGACTGTTTACGTGTGATATGTACAGCGGAGGCGGCTTATGGAACAATACCAATGTATCTCCCGCGATCGGAACAGCCCGCCCGTATGAATATATCGGTGCCCCGTTCGTAAAGACTGCCGCCAAAGAACCCGTTCCGGCTGCAGACGGTGTGCTTATGCGCCCATGTTCGTTCACCCCTTCCTGTGGAAGATACGAGGGAAAGAAATGTTTCGGCTATCAGATCATGCTCGAACCCGGAGTGGAATACCATTCCCTCATTCATACGCTCCAGCTGATGAGATACTTCAAGGAGCGTTATCCGGAGTTCTGCCTTGAAGAGGGATTCGAAGCAAAACTATCCGACCAGGTTCTTCTCGACTATATCAACGGTGCTGTTTCGTACGAAGATATGCGCGGACACGTCAAGGTTGAGGAACAGAAATGGATACGCAAGGCCAAGAAGTTCACACTCTACGATGATCTTCCGTATAGAATCAAATAAATGAATTGTCCAGACCCGCTTGCGCTTATCGAACTTTCGCATGATGCTGCTGCCTTTGATATGTCTGGCCGCTACCTATATGTTATTGATGGGGATGAGGAGATACTTAGACGATATGATGTTTCGCATATTTTGAGGTAATCAGCATTTATTCGTCGATAAAATATTGCTTTTACAATAAAAAACGTTATATTTGCGCCCGCAAATTTAGTTAACTAATTTTTAAGCATTATGAAAACAGGAATACATCCCGAAACCTACCGTCTTGTAGCTTTCAAGGATATGTCAAACGACCAGGTCTTCATCACTCGCTCTTGCGCGAACACAAAGGAGACAATCGAAATCGAAGGTGTTGAGTACCCAGTAGTAAAGCTCGAGATCTCTAACACATCTCACCCATTCTACACAGGTAAGATGAAGCTCGTTGACACCGCAGGTCGTGTTGATAAGTTCTACCAGAGATACGCAAAGAAGAAGTAATTCTTCCAAGACATACGGTTCAGAAGTCGCAGCATAAGTTGCGGCTTCTTTTTTTGTCTTACGGTTTTCTGCGTAAGACATCACAAAAATGAGGACTCTTACGCGATATGGGGATTTTTCGTGTGAGATCTGTTGCATCAGAATAAGTGATGCTTTCCGGAGAAGGTCAGGAGCTCGTGACTATGAGGATGATGGAATGTTATGCTCATGGCATGCAGATGCAGTCGTGGGGCGACTTCTGTCTCCGGCCGCGTGATGCAGGGGTTCTGCCGGCTGTCGTCAGCTTCCTCTTTGCTGCCGATGCCGTACCCTCCGTAGAGAAGGTCACCGAGGATAGGTCTGCCAAGACCAAGCGGATGGGCTGAATGGACGCGTAGCTGATGGGTGCGCCCTGTGACCGGATGAAATATTATGTCGGCTGTACCGTCGCTGTTTAAGGAAATCACTTCGTATTCGGTCTGTGCGGATTTGCCTTGTGCAGGGTCCGCCTTCTGTCTGGGCCTTTCATCATAGTCTGGGCTCAACGGGACATCTATGCAGCCTCGTGATCCGTCCTTGAGAACAGGCGCAGATTCAGATTCCTGACCAATGTTTTCTGGGAGGTAAGGAGTTCGTGCGAGCCTGGCAATATATGTCTTGCGGACAGCATGCATCTCGAACTGATGCCTGAGATTGACGGCAGCCTCAGGAGTCCTGGCAAATATCATCACACCGGACGTATCCATATCAAGGCGGTGAACGGACTCATAGGCAGCAGGCCTGTCAACGCCCATTCTCCTATCGGCCGCATTTAGCCATTCAAGCACCGACACACGGCCATCCAATCCCGGCACTGAAGGCATTCCGGAGGGCTTCTCCACCACTGTAACCCACTTATCCTCAAATATGATTACCGGACTGCCAAAATCACCGTCATCCTGAACTTTACAGGCGGATACCTTGCTGTCCAGCCCCTTCATCATAAATTCCAACAACGGTCCACACTTGGAAGTACAAGAAGGATAAAACCGTCCATGCACACGCACGGCGGTACGCGAGGCGCGCCCATACCAGAACTCACCCATGGCCAGCGGTTCCAGCCCCATGACAAAAGCCCTGTCAAGAAGCTTCGGTGCGGCACAATCTCCTGTGCCTCCGGGCGGTACAAGTCCCTGAGTAGCAAAAATATCCCATATAGTGGAAGTGTTTCCCGAAGCATTATGCACAATATACTGCTCGAAAATCCATTTCTGAAGCATATCTGACATCTCGGCTCTCTGCTTCTTCAACTCATCGATCTCATGAACAAGCGAACCGACTTCTCCCTTCATCAAAGCGATCTTTCCGTTCCATCCGGCCTTGATCCTGCGAAGTTCTGCTTTTTCGAACTGACTTTCTCGCACAAGCGTGGCAATGCGGGAGGGGTCGGTAAGTTCACATCTTATCGCGTCCCGTTCTCTTTTGTTAATGGCCATCCGCGCCTTCATCACTCCTATTTCTTCATCCCTTGCCATCTCGGCTTTATGCAGTTCCTTACGCTTTTCAACCAGGACGGGCGAATCTTCCATCTCGAGAATCCTTTTGTTCAATGTCGCGATCTCAGCTTCGCGTGAGCGGTAATATCCTCCGGGTGTGCAAAGATCAAAGACCGGAGGCACGAATCCCTCGACAGTCCCTCTGCCGGCGACAGCTCCTGAAAAAGCACATAGGAAGCCTATCCTTTCCGACTCGTCGAGCCAGTCCTTGAATCCATCGGATGCGTAAGGTACCCGGACCACAAGGACTCCAATCATCTTTCCCTCGCCAAAAGCTTCGACAAGCTTTGGTTCAAGCCTGTCAATCCTTTCTATTGCAATCCTTGCCGCCCTCCTTACCAGAGGATGCGGCATATATCTGAACGGATTTGTGAACCCTTTGAAAATCATTGGATTATCACATTGTTGGAGATGTATTCACGACAGAGTTCCTGAAGTCCGCACCCGCTGCATTTAGGTTTGCGGGCTGTGCAGACATATCTGCCGTGCAGAATAAGCCAATGATGCGCCTTGCCCCGCACTTCAGGAGCAAACCCTTCGGTAAGGTCGCGCTCTACGGCTTCCACATTGCTTCCGTCTGAAAGTCCTATACGTCGTGAAACCCTGAACACGTGTGTGTCAACAGCAATCACGGGTTTGTCATAGATCACGGATGCAATGACATTGGCTGTCTTGCGGCCGACGCCGGGCAGTGTCTCCAGCTGAGCTACCTCAGACGGCACCGTACCTCCGAAATCAGATACGAGTTTCGAAGCCATTCCTATCAGATGGCGGGCCTTGTTGTTTGGAAAGGATATTGAGCGGATCAGTTCAAACACTTCTTCAAAAGATGCGGCGGCAAGGTCTGCCGGATCAGGGAAACGCCCGAAGATGGCTGGTGTATGCATGTTGACCCTTCTGTCAGTACATTGGGCGGAGAGAATCACGGCTATGAGGAGATGAAACGGGCTGTCATAATGAAGTTCCGTCTCAGCGATTTCCATGTTGGCTGAGAACCAGTCGGTTACCCTTGCGAATCTTTCTTTTCTGTCCATGTCAGATAGTAAGTTCAAGGTCAATTGCCTCGTCGGCCTGCTGTTCTGTGCATGTCTCTTCCCTGCACACCATCACGCGTCCCGGATATTTCTCGAAGATCTGTCTGTTGTGGGTCACCATAACGACTGCAGTGCCCTTTTCCTGATTGATGCCGGTGAGCAGCTTCATGATACCGTCGGCTGTCTCGTTGTCAAGATTACCTGTCGGCTCGTCCGCAATGATCACCTGAGGGTCATTGAGGAGTGACCTTGCGATGGCGATGCGCTGCTGCTCTCCTCCGGAAAGCTGGTGAGGCATCTTGTGGGCCTTGAGCTCCATTCCGACCGCCTTGAGCACAAGACTTATCCTCTCCGACATCGCTTTCTCGGACTTCCATCCGGTGGCGCGGAGCACGAAGAGCAGATTCTCTTCCACGCTGCGGTCCATCAGAAGCTGGAAATCCTGAAAGACAACTCCCATCTTCCTTCTCAGATAAGGAATCTCCTTCTCCCGGATTCCGGCAAGGTCGTATCCGCATACGGAGCCTTCTCCTTTAGTCAAAGGATTTTCAGCGATCATTGTCCTGATGATGGAGGTCTTTCCCGTGCCAACCTTTCCGACTATGTAAACGAAGTCGCCAGGATATACATCCAGGTCCAATCCGTAAATTACTGTGGCCTCGCCGTTGACGATGTCGGCCCCTCTGAACGATATTATGGGTCTTTGGTCTTTCATAAGTCAAAATTGTCTCTTCAAACATACAAATATAGCAGAAAAATGGCTAAATTTGTAAATTATTTTGCATAAACGGATAAACAATATGAAACCGAATATATTTACGGTCGCAATATTCCTTCTGCTGGCTTTCATGCATACGCCATTGAACGCTCAGGAACTGCATACCAAGGAGTTCAGAGAGGCCTTGAAGCTTCATGACCACGGTATGTACAGCCGCTCGCGTCACGATTTTGACAGGCTTTCGCGCAAGACCGGCGCCGCCGATCCTGAAGGTTATGCCATACTTGATGATGTGCTGCTTAATGTCCCGGGTTATGTCCGTGGGATGGAATCATTCTTCGAGCAGAATCCTCATTCAGTACTCGTCCCGAAGATAAGATATGCTCATGCCCTGAATCTCTTTGATGCTCAGGAGTATAAGAAGGCTCTGGCTGAATTCTCCCTCCTGAAGCCTTCGCTTATCTATAAGAGCCAGAGACCGGAATACCTCTTCAAGAAAGGCTATTCCCATCTTGAAAGCGATGACATGCAGAGTGCTCTTGCCGATTTCAAGGCGGTGGAATCAATGAAGTTTTCAGACTATACGGCACCTGCAAGATACGCTATCGGCTATATCAATTATGAACTCAAGGACTTCGAAGAAGCCCTGAGATGGTTCGGAGAATCCGTAAAGGACGGGCGTTTCAGCGAAATGTCCGGTTTCTATATCATGGAATGCCGCTTCATGCTCGGTGACCATCGTTTCGTGACCGAGAACGGTGAGAAGATGTATGAGCTTGTCGCAGATGAACGCAAGCCTCAGATGGCCAGGATAATCTCTGAGTCATGGTTAGTGCTCGGAGATGCAGAGAACGCGCGTAAGTATCTGGAACTTAATACCCTCTCCGGAGGTCAGCCTAAGAGCAGGGCCGACTGGTTCTATCGCGGTTCGGTGCTTTATGCCGTCCGCGACTACAAGGGCGCGATCGACAATTTCGTTATGATGGGCGAACGCAATGACTCCATAGGACAGGTCGCAAGCTACCATCTCGGATACAGCTATATACAGACAAAGAACAAGGTTGCTGCCCTTGATGCATTCAAGTCGGCTTCCCGACTTCCTTATGACGAGGATATTGCCGAAGATGCCTTCTTCAATTACGCAAAACTCGCGTTCGACCTCAATACGGACACCTCGGTATTCTCTGATTATCTGAGGAAATATGCCGACCTCGAGAAAGGGGACAGAATATACAGCTATATAGCTGTCGCAGCCCTTCATGAAAGGGACTACGAGGGAGCGGTGAACGCATACGGCGAGATTGACGAACTTGATGACGATATGCGTGGCAACTATATGAGAGCCAATTATCTGCGCGCCAATCAACTGATTTCTAACGGTTCTTACAGGAAGGCCATTCCATGTCTGAAGATAGCGGCGTATTATTCCGACAGGGGCAGCCGTTTCAATCAGCTTACCCGTTTCTGGCTTGCGGAGTCGTATTATAGGAATGACCAGTATGCGGAGGCGCGTGAAGTATATACCGACCTCTACAATGTGTCGGCACTGTACGGAAGCCCGGAGTCATATCTCATTACCTATAATATTGCCTATACATATTATAAGGAAGGAAATTATGCTGCGGCGAAGAAATGGTTTACCGAATATCTCAATGAAGGTTCCGTGCGCTACAGGAAGGATGCCCTTGAAAGAAAGGCCGACTGCCATTTCATCGCCAAGGACTATGCCGGTGCGGCAGCCGCATACGACCTTGTGCTCAAGGATTATTATAATGTAAATGATATATATCCTTACTATCAGGCGGCATTGTCTTATGGACTGAGCAGCGGATCTGCGAGGAAGATAGAGCTTCTGACAGGTGTGATGGATGCTTCTCCTGAAGCGGAATTCTATCCTGAGGCCCTTTTCGAACTCGGACGTTCTTACGCAGTCAGGGAGGATGACGACAATGCCTTCGCATGTTTCAGCAAGCTTGCCGATACGGTGAAGGACAGCACATTTGTGGCGAAGGCGTATATTGAGATGGGCTCCCTTTCGAGAAACAGGTCGCAGTATGATGAGGCTTTGGGCTACTATAAGAAGGTCGTTGAGGAAATGTCGCTTTCCGGATATGCCGAGGATGCCCTTCTTGCCATCGAGTCCATCTATCAGACACGGAACGAACCTGAAGAATATATCGCCTACATCGAGAATATCGGCAAGGGGGCGACAAAGACAGCAGACGAGAAGGAGACCATGATATTCAACGCCGCAGAGCAGATCTTCCTTTCGGAGAATTATCAGAAGGCCCTCGTGTCGCTTCAGTCATACGAAGACAAATATCCTGACGGCCAGTATCTCTACAAGGCTGATTTCTATATGGCTGAGTCATACAAGAGTCTCGGGAAGATAGAACAGGCCTGTGATGCGTATAGGAAAGTTATCTCTGACGGTGAGGGCTCCTTTGTGGAACTCTCAATGCTCAATTTCGCGAACCTGTCCTATAGGCTCGAGCGTTGGGATGATGCCTTCGGAGGATATACGTCGCTTTATAATGCCGCCCAGCTTGAGAACAACACGTATCTTGCTCTGTCCGGAATGATGCGTTCGGCCTTCAGGGGACATGACTGGACGCAGGCAATAGTAAATGCCGACAGGCTTCTCAACGATACCCGTTCGGATGATGCGGTCAAGGTTGAGGCTGAATATGTAAAGGCTAAATCATATCTGGCGACAAGCCGCAGAGACGAAGCTTTTGCAATTCTCGAGCGGCTGTCGAAGGATGTCACAAGTTCATTCGGAGCCGAAGCGGCATATCTGCTGATCCTCGACAGCTATGACAAGGGTGAGTTCGAGGATGTCGAGACCAAGGTATATGCTTTCGCGGATGCCGGCTCAGGGCAGACCTACTGGCTTGCAAAGAGCTTCATCGTCCTCGGAGATTCCTTCATGGAGAGGGAGGATTCCGCTCAGGCCAAGGCTACATTCGCAAGTATCCTCGAAGGCTATACGCCTGAAGGTGATTCGGATGATGTTACTGACAATGTCAACATGAGACTCCGGAAGATAGAAGAGATGGAGGCTGAAAATTCAAATCAGAATGCAGATGAAATACAATAGATATATTATTGCGGTCATTGCGGCTTCGGCCGCGTTCATACAGGCATCTGCCCAGAATCTCGATCCTACGGTCGAGGTGAACAGGGCGTATGAGGGCAAGCTCATGGAGGTCCATAAACCGGTACTGAAGATGGAGGTGCCGGATTCAGTAATGCGGTTCGACCTTGAATTCGACTACTCTGTGTTTGAAAGTCCTTACAGAGGCTCATACGAATTCAATCCATACCTTCTTTCCATGAAACCGGGCTCTGCGCCGGACGGCTCGCGCAGATTCTATATGAGAGCGGGTGCCGGCTATCAGCTTCATCCTGTATTCGACCTCGTATGGTCACCTGAGACAGGCAAGGGCTTCAAGATTGATGTGTATGCCGTACATCGTTCTTTCATCGGCAGTTACTGGAACATATCTCCGGTGAAGGGAACAGATGATATTATAAGTCTCGACCGTATTCCGAAGGGGGCTTCTGACCGGACATGGAAGGGATACGGACTCAAGACCAAGGCCGGATTTGACGCGAGACATGACTGGAAGAAGGGTGTGTTCTCTTTCGGTGCCGGCTATTACGGAATAGCCCAGGACGACCGTCGCATGGCGGACCGTAACTGGAAACGTACCTTCAACGCGCTTGACGCGTATCTCGGATTGGGCAATAAAGGGGAATGGGAACAGTCTTTCCTCTATGACCTCCGTCTCAGCTACCGTATCGGCGGTGACAGGACCAAGGCACTTACGGACAGGGCTCTCAATGAGCAACTGTTCGGATTCGAGGCCTCGTTGGGCCCGGTGTTTAAGGAAAATCACAAGGTCCTTTTCGATGTAGGGGCCGATGTCGCTCTGTATGCGCATGAGAGGACGGCCTCCGGCGGTCAGATAACCTTCACGCCTCATTATGTGTTCGAAAGAGGACCTTTCATGCTTGACTTCGGCGTGCATCTCGCAAAACTTCTCCATACTTCGGCCGATACCACCCTGTTTCATTCAAAGGGACAGGTCGTCTATCCGAGCATGAAGTTCCATGTAGCACTCGTTCCGGATGCAATGCGCTTCTATGTCCATGCCGGCGGCGGCACAAGGATGAATACCTATTCGTCCCTTCTCGAGCGTAATCCTCATCTCAGCCTTACGGTTCCGGAAGGCGCGACTCCGATTCTTGACTATACAGTGGAAAGAGTCTCTCTTTCAGGAGGATTCGAAGGACGCATATCGTCGCGTTTCAGCTATAATCTCAAGGCGGGATATGTGAATTACGCCAATGATATTCTTGAGACAGTCATGATAGACGGTTCTGACAGGATCTCTTCGGGTATCTCATACGGCCCTTACCAGAAATGGTATGCGGGGGCAGATGTCTCACTTGATGTTGAAGGCTTCAGAATAGACTGTTCGGTGGTCTATTCGCGTCCGTGGGGGCAGGTCTTTGATATGTCGGGAGTTTTCCGCCCGGCATCGCTGAAAGGGGAGGCTGCTGTGGAATATAACTGGAGGAAAAGGATCTTTGTGGGTGCGGACTGCAGTTTTGCTTCAGCACGTGAAGGATCCTGCCTTAAGTATAGTACATCTTCTATGACCACGCCGATGGTGGCAGCCATTATCCCGGGGTATGCCGATCTCGGTCTTTATGCGGAGTATGTCACCAGCCGTCGTCTTTCATTCTGGCTCCGTGGTGGAAATCTTCTGAACCAGACTGTTCAGCGCTGTCCTCTTTATGCTGAGAAAGGTGTCGATTTTACCGTGGGAATTTGCTTGAATTTGTAATATTTTTGCTAAATTTGTCCGTTTGTTTGTCGCGATATTTGCGGCGATGAAATTGACAATAAAGTAAAGATATAATAATGAGCGAAGAAGTAATCAGCAACGCTTCCGCGGAACAGTATTCCGCGAACAGTATTCAGGTGTTGGAAGGTCTTGAGGCCGTGAGGAAGAGACCTTCGATGTACATTGGAGACATCGGTGAAAGAGGCCTGCATCACCTTGTCTATGAGGTGGTTGACAACAGTATCGACGAGGCACTCGCCGGTTATTGTTCCGACATCGAAGTCTTTATCAACGAAGATAATTCGATAACGGTAAAGGATAACGGACGAGGTATCCCTACCGGAATGCACGAGAAGGAGAACCGTTCTGCCCTTGAGGTCGTTCTGACTGTCCTCCACGCCGGCGGAAAGTTCAGCAAGGACAGTTACAAAGTGTCCGGTGGTCTCCATGGTGTCGGTGTGTCCTGCGTGAACGCGCTTTCGGACTATCTCAAGGCTGAGATCCATCGGGAAGGCAAAATTTTCGTCCAGGAATATTCGCAGGGAAAGCCCTACAAGCCTGTTGAGGTTGTAGGCGAGACTGAGGATACAGGTACGATCGTGACCTTCCATCCAGATCCGGAAATCTTCCAGGTCACCACTGTCTATAAATATGACACTCTCGCAGCGCGTCTCCGTGAACTTGCATACCTCAACAAGGGTATAAAACTGTCTCTTACCGACAAGAGGACCCTTGTGCACGATGTGGATGAGAACGGAAACGAACTTGAGACGACTCGTCTCCGTAATGATGTATTCTATTCAAAGGAAGGCCTTAAGGAATTTGTCGATTACCTTGACGGCGGCGCCGAGAAGCTCATCGATACCCCTATCTATCTCGAGACGGACAAGATCATTCCTATCGAAATCGCGCTTCAGTACAACACAAGTTATACTGAGAAGATCTATTCGTATGTGAACAACATCAACACGATAGAAGGCGGTACCCACCTCCAGGGTTTCAAGATGGGTCTTACAAGGACTCTTAAGAATTATGCTGACAAGGCGGGAATGCTTTCGAAACTTAAGTTCGACCTTGCAGCGGACGACTTCCGTGAGGGACTTACCGCCGTGGTTTCCGTGAAGGTGGCTGAGCCTCAGTTCGAAGGCCAGACCAAGACCAAGCTCGGTAACGGCGAAGTC
>CAYXMV010000053.1:0-12768 GCA_964466235.1 uncultured Muribaculaceae bacterium
TATTCAGTTTCAACAATTAATGACTTTTCGGAGAAAAATTTAAACAGTTTCTAAAATATATGTCAAACAGCTCCAGACGAATCACATCTATAGACATGATCAGAGGCATAGCCATCGCAGGCATGGTTCTCTGTGCCAACATAGGCTTCAATTCCGACCTGCCGGCGTGGATGTTCCATGCCCAGACACCTCCGCCGACTTACGCATTCGATCCGGGTGCCGCCGGACTTACATGGGTCGATCTCGTGTTTCCTTTCTTTCTTTTCCCAATGGGAGCCGCCTTCCCTTTTGCCATGAGGAAGAGGTTGGAGAACGGATGGAGCAGACTCAGCGTGGCAGGCAGCCTCGTCAAAAGGTGGGTGATACTGACACTGTTCGCCCTGCTACTCGGGAATGCCTATACCATCTCGGGTACCACGCAGCCGGCATGGCAGGCTTACGTATTTGATATTGCGGTATGGGTGGGGCTGTTCCTGGCTCTCGTGAGGGTGAACTTCAGCGGCGAGGGATGGAAGAAGCATCTCGGTTCAGCAGTGAATCTGTGCGGATTAACCATGCTCACGGCCTTAGCCTTCGTTTTTACCGGACATTTCGGCCTCAGCCTCAGCAAGGATTCAAGCGACATAATCATAATGATACTGGCCGTGACAGCATTGTCCGGAGGGCTTGTATGGATGCTCACGAAAGACAACATCAGACTCAGATGGCTGATATTCCTGCTCGTGGCAGCATTCAAGGCGCTTGACTCCTACCTGCCTCAGACCCTTGACATAATACCGTCCCTCAGTTCGATAAGCTGGTTCTTCACATGGGACTGGCTCCAGTATCTGCTGATAGTGATCCCGGCATCGATCGTCGGCGACAGGATACTCGAGCATTCACGCAGCGGGGAAAAGACCGAGATTGACGGTAAGGGCGCCGCTGCCGCATTCATCGCACTTGCAGCTGTTATGGTACAGCTCTGGGGCCTGTTTACCCGCAATGTACTTGCAGACTTCATCATATCCGCCATTCTGGCTGGAGCATTCACCGCACTGACATGGAAGAAGAAGGACATCTTCACATATACAGCAGGGATGGGATTCGTGCTTATGCTCGCCGGCATAGCTCTGGATCCGGTTGACGGCGGCATAACAAAAGACTACTGCAACCTTTCGTACCTCTTCACCACGGGCGGAATGGCAGCCCTCGTGACGGCTTTCCTGCTCATGCTCGAACTCAAGTACGGCGTCAGAGGGAGATTCATTTCGGGAGTAGGACAGAATCCGATGCTTGCCTATACGGTCACCAATTTCCTCATCGGCCCCATCCTCCATCTCACGGGATTCATGCCGTGGATTTCCGGAATGGCCGTCGGTTCACCTTTCTGGGGAGTCACTATGGGTGTGGTCATAACGCTGCTTATGATGTGCGTTACATATATTTTTACAAGACTTAAATTATTCTGGAGAAGTTAAGATATGCGTAAATCTTTAATAATCATCATGATGGCCATCGGACTGACCACAACGGCAGACCTTTTGGCAAAGAAAACGAAGGAAGTCATTGAAACTCCCGCGTCTGACAGCAGGATAGAGTTCATCGGAAGAACGCTTGTCGAAGGCAATGATGTATCATACGACTGGAGCGGAGTATATTTCAGGGTGAAGTTCAACGGCCCTTACCTCGCCATGAAATGTTCTGACACAAAGAACAGCTGGTTCAATATGTGGATCGACAAGGAGATGTGCCCCGAAGCCGACAGGAAATTCATTGTGGACGCAAAAGACACACTCATAGTCCTTGCAGAAGGCCTCGGCAAGGGGGAGCATGAAGTGACGCTGCAGAAAAGGACTGAAGGGGAACAGGGAAGATTCACAGTACATTCTTTCCTCACCTATGGCGAAGTGCTCCAGGCAGAAGGCCCGCGCGAAAGACATATCGAATTCATAGGAGACTCATACACATGTGGTTATGGCACAGAAAGCAGTTCCGGAAACGATCCGTTCCTTCCCGAGACAGAGAACTGCAATCTGACCTATGCAGCCATCGCCGCGCGCTACTTCGGTGCCGACTACAACCTTGTAAGCCACAGCGGACAGGGCATCTGCAGGAATTACGACGACTATCGTCCGGGCTACAATATGCCTGACCGCTATTCTCAGATCTTTGACGAAGATCCATCCATGGCATGGACGCCGGACATGGCGGAATATCGTCCCGACATAGTGGTCGTCTATCTATGTACCAACGACTTCTCGACTGCACGCCAGCCTCACGAACTCATTTTCGCACAAAGATATATAGAGCTTCTCAAGAAGGTCAAGGGCTTCTATGGAGATGACATACCTGTGCTCTGCATGGCATCCAACGTGACTCCGTTCAGCTTCGACTATATCCGCAACGCCTGCATCATGAGCGGACTGAACAACGTATCATACATGGGAATGACAACGAACGTACATAACCACAGTACCGATCTCGGAGCAAGCGCACACCCTAACTATAAGGGACAGATCAAGGTGGCCAGCAATATAATACCGTATATCTCGAGCATAACAGGCTGGGAGATGGAAGAGAAACCATATAAATAATTCAGAATGAAAAGGATATTTGCAATCGCAATTACGGCAACCGCATTCGCAGCCGCTTCTTACGCATCCGTGGTACGCGGCACTGTAAAGAGCACCGACGGGGAACCTCTTGCCGGCGTCGTGGTATCTGACGGACTCGGTACCGTCGTGACTGACGCAAAGGGACGCTTCAAGATTGAAGCCGACGATGACAGCCGTTTCATATTCATATCGACCCCATCCGGTTATATTTCAGAGACTCTTGAAGGCAAGACTCTGTTCTACAAGAAGATAAGCAAGAACGTAAAGTCATACGACTTCCTCGTGGAGAAGAATCCTCTCGACGACACCAATCACAATCTCATAGTCATAGCTGACCCCCAGATCAGCGATGCAGACGAGTTTCCGGAGCTTCTCGCCAATGCAAAGGACATGGGCGAATATGTAAAGGGGATGGACGGAGACTATACATTCGGCATCTGTCTCGGCGACATTGTCGGATGGAACCACGCCCTGTACCCTCAATATAATGATGTGATGGCGCACAGCGGCATAGAATACCGTTATGTGATAGGCAACCACGACATGACCAATTACGGACGGTCATACGATACTTCCATGACGGACTATGAGAAGATGTACGGACCGGCATGGTACTCGTTCAATGTCGGAGAAGTGCATTATATAGTGCTCAACGACAATTTCTTCATCGGTACGGACTGGTATTATATAGGTTATTTAGACGAAAGGCAGCTCAGATGGCTTGAGAACGACCTCAGGCATGTCAAGAAGGGATCGAGAGTGATTGTTTCGCTCCACATCCCTACCACTCTCGACGAGGCAGACCGCACCGGATTCAGCTATGGCAACATTGCCGACAACATGGTGAACAAGAAGGCTCTCTACGCCATGCTTGAACCATACAGGACATTGATACTGTCAGGACACATGCATACGGCAGACTTCGAGGTCATCAGCGAAAACATATCTGAGATGAACGTTGCCGGAATGTGCGGCGCATGGTGGTGCGGTCCGGTATGCATAGACGGGTCTCCTGTCGGCTTCAAGGACTTCAATGTAAACGGTCCGGAACTTGACTGGATATATAAGGCATGCGGCCATTCGGCTGACTATCAGATGAAGGTCTATGTGGATGACGAGCAGCACAAGGGCTATGTGGTAGCCAATATCTGGGATTATGATCCTGAATGGAAGGTCGAATATTTCGAGGACGGAGTGAAGGTCTGCGACATGGAAAGGTTCAGGACTCAGGATCCTCTCGCACGCGAACTCTACAAGGATCCGTCATCACTCAAGAGGTCGTGGGTCTATGCGGCTCCGACCGACAACATGTTCCGTGCAGCATATTCCGAAACGGCAAAGACTCTCGAAGTAAGGGCCACAGACCGCTTCGGAAGGGTACATTCTCATGTCGTTGAGAGATAACAGGCCGTAAAACAATCAATAAAAAAGGGGGGCCGGGATGCTGGCCCCCTAAGAGGAAGAAACAGATTTACTGTTTCGCAGGAATGTTCTCAAGAACTGCCTTGAGGAAATCCCAGCATTTGGCTACTGAAGGGATGTTCGCACGCTCGTCAGGGCTGTGCGGGCTCATGAGGGTCGGACCGCAAGATACCATATCCCAGTCAGGATAGATTCCTCCGAGGATACCGCACTCGAGTCCGGCATGAATCGCCATCACTGCAGGCTCCTTGCCGTAGAGGTCGTTATAGACCTTCTTCATGGTCGCGAGGATCGCTGAATCCGGATTCGGCGCCCAGCCTGAGTATCCGCCGGCGAATGAAGTCTCTATGCCTGCGAGAGAGAATACAGCCTCGAACTTCTGCGCAAGAGCATCCTTTGCAGTGTCAACTGAGCTTCTCATAAGGGTCTTGACCGAGAACTCACCTCCCTCGATCTTCACCATGGCAAGATTGTTTGAAGTCTCGACGAGACCTGGCATTTCGCTGCTCATACGCTCCACTCCGTCAGGGCATGCAAGGATTGCCCGCACAAAACGGACAGCATCAGCCTCCGGTACATACTTGCACTCGTCACCACCGCAGCAGCACTCACCTTCCGCGCACTCGTAAGGCTTGAAGATGAACTCTGAATCAGGATCTGTACCTGCATACTCTGCCTTGATCTCGGCAGCTACACGGTCAAATACCTTCTGAGCATCTGCAAGTCGCTCCTGAGGTACATATACTGTAGCGAAAGCCTCACGAGGGATGGCATTTCTCAATGTACCTCCCTCGAGGTCGAGGAGCTTCACGTCTGCTTCAGTCATGAGGGCATAAAGGATACGCGCAGCAAGCTTGTTGGCATTACCTCTGCAGAGGATGATGTCCATTCCTGAATGGCCGCCCTTGAATCCCTTCACCGCAAGAGAATAGCAGAGCCAGTCCGTGTCATAGTCAGCTGGTACGTATGATGCGCTTGCCGATGCATCGAGACCGCCGGCACAACCTACATAAAGTTCCCCTTCAGTCTCAGAATCGAGATTGATGAGGATGTCGCCCTGAAGAATACCAGGCTTGAGTGCGTTTGCACCTGTCATTCCGGTCTCTTCATCTATAGTAACAAGGAGTTCTACCGGACCATGCCTGAGATCAGTTGACTCGAGTACAGCCATACCCATAGCCACTCCAAGGCCGTTGTCTGCGCCAAGGGTCGTACCTTTTGCCTTAACCCACTCCCCGTCAATCCATGTCTGGATAGGGTCCTTCTCGAAATCATGGACAGTGTCGGCATTCTTCTGAGGAACCATATCGATATGTCCCTGAAGGATAACGCCTTTCATATTCTCGCAGCCAGGAGTTGCAGGCTTGCGGATCACTATGTTGCCGACTTCGTCCTTGATTGTCTCAAGGCCATGCGACACACCCCAATTATACATATACTCCACTGCAAGTTCCTCATGCTTTGACGGACGAGGAATCTGAGTCAATGCGTAAAAGTTCTTCCACACAATCTGTGGATCAAGATTCTGGATCATAGATTTATTGTTATAATTAATATTATTAGATGTCTCTTCGTTGTCCGACATGACAAAGCAGTTCATTCTGCGCTGTCCGTCCTGACAAGACTAATCAAGCATCACATTTACCGGAAGGGAACTTTCCTTGCCGAGCTGATATATCGGAATCCGGTTCTGAAGGATGACATTTCCCGAATCGATCAGCTTGACTACGCATATTGCCGGAATCCGGTAATATGCCTCCACAGCCTTGGCATTCCTTGATTGGAGAGGTGTGACTTCTGGCTGGGCAAACTCCTGAGGAAGTATTTCCATCACGATAGGCTTGCCTGAAAGATTGTCCGAAGGCACGAGTCCAGCTGTGTCCGACAAACGGAATGCTATATACATCTGGTTTTCGCGTCCGCTCTCAGGAATGACCTCGAACTTCATCGTCTGGGTCTGATATTCGGAATAACCAGTGAAAAGGGTCATATACTCCTTCTCAAGCCTCGTGATTTCAGCGATTGCAGCCCCCATGGCCTCACCGCTGTAAGTAGCATCTGTATCACCCGTAACTATCTGCAGTCTCTTCTCACGCAGTCCCAGAATCATCTGCGCGGTCTCCGCCGCCCTTTTTTCCGGTGACTTCTCCACTATCATGCTCTGGCTTACGGACACCTTGTCCGTCTTTGTGCTGCGGTAGAGCGTCGTTGACTCGGAAGTGAGATTGGAAGTGACGCCCATATCAGAGAAGTCACCTGAAGTACGGGTCGGAAAACGCCATACGGACTCTGCAGCAAAATTGCCGTCTGCAAATGAAATCAGGCCTTCAGCCGAAAGTTTCAGGAAAGTTGCCTCAATCTCGCCTTTCTTTACATTGAAAGAATATCTCCTGCTCTGATCTGCCTCAACCAAAGGCGTCATACGCACTGATGTAAGCTGATATGAAGTCTCATCCTGCTGCCTCGCCTTTATGCCGAGGTATTTGTCTGCATATCTTGCATATGGACCTGCATAAAACTTTTCCTGGACAGCTTCCACTTCGAGCACTATCGTGGTGGAAGGCAGCGAATATGTAAGGAAACCTACAGGATCCTCTTCCTTTTTCTGTGCAGAGACATCAATCGACAAGGCCAGACATGCCATTGCCATCAATAAGTTCATTTTCATTCTCATAGCATTATCATTTATTTCCATCTTTTATGAGACCACAGCCAGTTGGCCGGCGTCCCGTTGATCTCTTCCTCAAGAAGGTCATAATATTTCCTGAGTATTTCTTCAGGGGTCATTTCCGAGGCATCCTTGCAGACAGGGATGTATGTTATTTCATAACGTCCCCTATCGACACGCTTCATAGTCATATAGACTACCGAATGGGACAGCTTGCAGGCCACTCCCATGCTTCCGATCATAGCATTCGTCTGCTGGTGCATGAACTCCCCTATCGGATGCTTGCCGGCCTTCCAGTAAGGCGCCTGATCAGCAGGATAGATATACACCTTCTTTTCATCCTTATGCTTTATGCTGTAACGGAGTACCTCCTTCGATTCAAGGGTACAGACGGCACCTGAAAATCTTATAGGAGCCTCTCTGTTCCTCTTGAACACCTCATCGGCAACCTCGCTCTTCTGCTTCTTATATACAACCTTCACATCATGTTCATTGAAAGGGAAACCGCTGCCGTCGGCATTATAGGACAACAGCCCTCCGAGAAGTTCCCAGTTTCCTGCATGAGTACACAGGAGGGTCACGCTCGGTGACTGATCATAAGCCTCAGCAAGGATTTCCGGATTGAGAGCCTTCACGATCCCTGCCTTACGCAATCTCGCGTAGCTGCTTCCGGCAAACCACACCGCCTCGGCCACGATTTCTCCGAAATGCCTGTAAAAATCGTCATATATCTGCTTCAGTTCCTTATATTTCTTATCAGGGAAGGATCGCGAGATATTTATCCAGACAACATCGGAGCGGTATTTCAACACATTCTTCGCAAGCCATGCAAGGACATCTCCCATGAAATAATGAAATCTCAACGGGAACAGGGAAAGAGTCCTCAAAAGCCCTCTCACTATATTTACCGGCACCTTCTTCATAATTAAATCAAGCAAATATAATAATTTTTTATATCTTTGCCATCCATGAAACTATAAACTACTAAATAAAACCACACAACTATGTTTAAAGGACATCCAAAAGGTCTCTTGGCAGCGGCTCTCAGCAACATGGGCGAGCGTTTCGGATACTATATCATGAACGCAGTGCTCGTGCTATTCCTCTGCTCTAAGTTCGGTCTTGGCGAAGGCCCTGCCGGCACGATCTATTCATTCTTCTATGCAGGAATCTATCTCCTGAGTCTCGTCGGCGGCATCATCGCAGACCGCACACAGAATTACAAGGGTACCATCAAGACCGGTCTCATCATCATGGCATCGGGATATGTGCTCCTTTCGATTCCTATCCTCGCCACTTCAGGCAACATCGGATGGCTTCTCCCTCTCACATGTTTCGCCCTCTTCCTCATCGCATTCGGCAACGGTCTCTTCAAGGGCAACCTCCAGGCGATTGTGGGACAGATGTACGACAATTTCGAGGCTGAGGCTGCCAAGAAGGGTCCTCAGGCACTCGCAGAGGCTAAAGACAAGCGTGACTCAGGCTTCCAGATCTTCTATGTGTTCATCAATGTGGGAGGCCTCATCGCTCCTTTCGTGGCTCCGCTTCTCCGCGAGTGGTGGCTCGAGACCAACGGAATGGTCTATAACGCACAGCTCCCTGCCCTCTGCCATGAGTTCATCAACAACGCTGCAGGAATGAGCGCACAGGCACTGGACAACCTCCAGACAATGATGGCTGCTGCAGGCGGAAACATCGCCGATATGGCGGCTTCATGCCAGAACTACCTCCAGATCTTCAACGAGGGCATACACTACTCCTTCATCGCATCAGTAGCTGCAATGTGCATCTCCCTCATCATCTTCTTCGCATCACAGAAGAAGTTCCCTACTCCTGCAAAGAAAGAGGCAGTCAAGGGTGTGGAATATACGGCAGAAGAAAAGGCGGCTATGGCGAAGGAGATCAAGCAGCGTCTCTATGCACTTTTCGCAGTGCTCGGCATCGTGATCTTCTTCTGGTTCTCATTCCACCAGAACGGTATGTCGCTTTCGTTCTTCGCACGCGATTTCGTTGACTCGTCGGCAGTCGCACCGGAAGTATGGCAGGCAATCAATCCATTCTTTGTGATTGTCCTCACTCCGGTGATCATGGCGATATTCTCTGCCCTCGCACGTCGCGGCAAGGAGATTTCGACGCCACGCAAGATCGGTATCGGTATGCTCATCGCAGGACTTGCATTCGTATTCCTCACAGTATTCTCGCTCATCAAGGGTTATCCATCGGCAGAGGAGTACAAGGCACTTCCGATCGCAGAACAGATGGCTGACAAGGCCCACTGGTGGGTGCTCATCGCGACGTATTTCTTCCTCACAGTGGCCGAACTCTTCATATCCCCTCTCGGACTTTCATTCGTTTCGAAGGTGGCTCCTAAGAGCATGCTCGGTCTCTGCCAGGGACTCTGGCTCGGCGCAACTGCAATCGGAAATCTCTTCCTCTTCCTCGGTCCTCTCATGTACAACGCATGGCCTATCTGGCAGTGCTGGACAGTATTTGCGACCGTATGCTTCATCTCTATGGGCGTCATGTTCGGAATGGTGAAGTGGCTTGAGAAGGTAACAGCATAGCAAATCACTAAATCAGAAATAAAAATGTTCAAAGGTCAACCAAAAGGACTCTTTGCCCTTGCGCTCGCCAACACAGGCGAGCGCTTCGGCTACTACACGATGCTGGCCATCTTCCTCCTGTTCATACAGGCGAAGTTCGGCTTCAGCGCAGCAGCGGCAACGCAGATCTATTCGATCTTCCTTGCCGGAGTATATTTCATGCCTTTCTTCGGAGGTATCCTCGCAGACAAGATCGGTTACGGAAAGTGCGTGACACTCGGTATAGGCGTCATGTTCCTCGGCTATCTCTGCCTTGCGATCCCGACTGCACCTGATCTCGCAGGAAAGATCATGATGTTCGGAGCGCTTACACTCATCGCCATCGGAACAGGTCTGTTCAAAGGCAACCTTCAGGTGATGGTAGGCAACCTCTATGACGATCCTAAGTATTCAGCCAAGAGAGATGCCGCTTTCAGCCTCTTCTACATGGCCATCAACGTAGGCTCGATGTTCGCTCCGTCAATGGCAAAGGCGATGACAAACTGGTCGCTCAGCAAGTTCGACCTCGTATATAACGCCAATGTCCCTGCACTCGCTCATCAGGTGATGGACGGAACCATCTCTCCTGAGAATCTCGCACATCTTCAGAGCATCGCAGGCACAATGCCCGGAGCGGCAGGAATGGATATGGCGACATTTGCACCTTACTACATCGAAAGACTCTCGACCGCCTACAACGGAGGTTTTGCAGTAGCGTGCGTATCGCTCGTCCTTTCGGTCCTCATCTATTTCAGCTGCCGCAAATGGTTCAAGCATGCTGATGTCAACGCAAAGCAGGCAAAGGCCGCAAACCCTTCTGCAGAGGTAGAGCTCACTCCTGCACAGACAAAGAGCCGCATCAGCGCCCTCATCTTCGTGTTCGCTGTCGTAATCTTCTTCTGGATGGCATTCCACCAGAACGGAGCGACAATGACATTCTTCGCACGTGACTACACAGCCAGCAGCGTAGAAGGCGGCATGAGGATCGGATTCAACATCTGGTGCCTTGCACTTATCGCCCTGTCGGTCTATACCCTCTTCAGCGTGTTCCAGTCTGAGAGCAAGAAGGCGAAGATCATTTCAGGTGCTGTGACAGTGGGTCTCTGGGGACTCGCCGCCGTACTCTACAAGGGTATGCCGGAAATCGTCAACATCCAGCCTTCAGACTTCCAGCAGTTCAATCCGTTCTACGTGGTAGCCCTCACACCTGTGTCGCTCGCCATCTTCGGTGCTCTGGCGAATAAGGGCAAAGAGCCGTCGGCTCCACGTAAGATCGGTCTCGGAATGTTCGTTGCAGGAGCAGGATTCCTCATCCTCACCCTCGGTTCGATGGGGCTTGCATCTCCAAAGGAACTCGGCGGAACAGTGAGCCCGGACCTCGTATCGCCTACATGGCTCATCAGCACATATCTCGTGCTTACCTTCGCAGAGCTTCTCCTTTCTCCGATGGGTATCTCATTCGTGTCGAAGGTCGCTCCTCCGAAGTACAAGGGTATGATGATGGGTGGCTGGTTTGCCGCAACAGCAATCGGCAACTATCTCGTATCAGTCCCAGGCCTGCTCTGGATGAGAAGCCCTCTCTGGTCAATCTGGGTAGTACTCATCGCCATCTGCGTCCTCGCCGGCGTCTTCATGTTCGCTAACATGAAGAAGATCGAGTCTGCTACGGAATAGTCTTTGAGACATATACGTTCAGAGGCTGACTCATAAGGTCAGCTTCTGTTTTTTTTTGGGGGGGGTAAAAGTACATGAGAGTAACATCTTCGGATACCGGAAGCAAAATAGAGCAAAATGTACCCGTATGTTTATTTTGCCAATATGCCTATCTGTGCTGCAACACTTTTATGAATAGTCTTAATATTTTTTACCCATATTTTTCTGAATGACTCAAAGGCATCATAATTGCCCCACGTATCCATTAATGATCGTCTTAATGAATTCACAATTAGACATTGATCTACCATCACAGTAACGAGAGCCTTTCTACCTTCTGATACAGTTCCATTCGGCCAAAATACGATGAACTGCAGGTTCGTCAAATATAACTATCCCATTTTTATAGACTTTTGTACTATATGCGCCAAAATAAAAGATCAAAGTTTCATTGAAATATTTCATATTTTCAGCATCTTCCAATAAATATCTCTTTCCAGCCAAATTCCTTGCTGATGAGGAGTTTATAGAGTCCACGGAGGAGTCTGATGGAGAATCGCCAGAGGACGCTTAGGATGTATGCCATGATGGGTAAGGCTATTAATGCAACGAAGATATTCCCAAAGTTTGCATAGTTTGTGATTGTCAGAATGATTGCACCTGGGCAGAGGCCAGCGATGAACATTGTAACTCTTGGGAACTTCATCGTCAGGGCGGATATTTTTTCTGACATGACGCATCGATATACATATATCAAGGTTGCCACCCACGGAATTACTGACACAATCCTGATTGACAAGATTAAGGTTTTCGGGGCAGTTGTGTAGAATTCCGTGACGTACGGGAGGATACTCATCACCATATAGAGCACAAAGCAGATGACTCCGCTGATAAGGTCTTTCCAGAAACGTCCGCTGCTGCTTCTAAACGGATATGGAAAAAGCATTGCTCCTTCCGGTCCGCCGTCTGCGAACTTTTTCAATGGCACACGTGCCGGTGAATTGACTATCATTCCTACAAGCATGAATGATAGATAATATATCGGCCAAGCCAAAGTAGAGAGATATCTATGATACCAATAGATATGGTCATGAATCGGGAATTGTGGTTCAGATTCAAAAACATATTTCTGACCAAAACAGATTGCTGCTGCGATACCAATTGTCACAAGCCATTTGCGGTTCAATTTACCTTTCAACCACTCGGCAAAGAGACAGCCGATATAGAAAAAGCATACTGACACAGCAATCCTGCCACAAGGCCAGGCATAGATGCCTCCCAATCTTGACAGCGGCATCAATATCACGCCGACAATTGTTATAAAGGTGGCGAAGGAGTTTGATCTACTTATATTTATCATATTCAAAAAAAACATAAGGAGACATACCAATAAATTCTTCTAAATCATCATAGTATTTCTGAACATCGGCAAAATAATAATGACCATATTTTTTCATCCAGTCTTCTATGTTGATAATTTCATTGGCATAGTTAAGTCCTCTTGCTTGATTATAAGTTTCTGTCGGATAATGTTGGGCAGACCAATCAGGATAAGAGTCTTCTGCGATGGTTATTCCCAAAAATTTGTGTTTCTCTTTATTTAACCATCTGCTACATTCAATTGTGTGATAGCATTTGTCATTAATTCGTTTCCGATATTCAATGGAGAATAATTCAAGAGCCTTTCCAGTTTTATTCAATTCAGCACAAAACGTTTCTTTCCCATCACTTAAATGCGCGTATATCCATGTGTAGTCGCTTGCTGGCTTTTGATTATAATTGAATATAGATTCAAATATAATGGTCCCCAGAAGCTGGACAGGTTGTTAAGTTAAATTTTAGACTTAAC